>JAJQAT010000108.1 GCA_021203665.1 Bacillota bacterium | reverse complement strand
GAAATCGAAATCCCCCTTTGAGTTTTTGGTTCTTTTTGCTGCAAAAAGAACATTATTTATAAATTTTAAAAATTATAATTTTTATTTGTTAGGACACACAATATGAAAATAGTTGAAATTTTTGACAGTATCGACGGAGAAGGAATCCGCACGGGACAAACCGCCACATTTATACGTCTTGCGGGATGCAATCTTCGGTGCGGGTATTGCGACACGCTCTACGCGCTTTTCGGCGAGGAGGAGCCTTGCGAATATACGGAAATGACTATTGAAGAAGTCATTCAGAAGGTGAATAAAAGCTACAAGCGCGTCACCCTTACAGGCGGCGAGCCGCTGCTCCAGACGGACAGCGCAAAGCTTGTGTCAAGGCTGCTTTCCGACGGATATGAGGTTAATATAGAAACAAACGGCGCGGTTGATATAACCGAGTTTTTAAGCCGTATCCCGAGGTCGGACAAGCTGTTTTTCACAATCGACTACAAGCTGCCGTCGAGCGGTATGACGGACAGAATGATATGGAAAAATTTTCTTAATCTGCGCCCGCGCGACGTTGTTAAATTTGTAGTCGGCTCCGACGAGGATGTAAGGGTTACTATTGAAATAGTCAAACGTTTGCGGGACGTATATTCCGAAATGCCGCATATATTTATCGGCGCGGTATACGGAAGATTTGACATACGCTCTCTTGTTGAAATAATACTGAAAGAGCCTATATTAAAAGACGCAAGACTTCAAGTACAACTTCACAAAATCATATGGGACCCCAATGAAAGAGGTGTTTAAATGAAAAAGGAATTTAATCATGAAAAAATAAAAGAAGCGATACGCACAATTATAATGGAGCTTGGCGACGACCCCGACCGCGAGGGACTTATCGAAACTCCTGACAGAGTGGCGCGTATGTACGACGAGGTTTTCGAGGGTATGCGCTACACCAACGACGAAATCGCGGAAATGTTTAACAAATGCTTTGAAAACGCGGGTTCAAACGACCTTGTGCTTGTAAAGGACATTGAGGTTTTCAGCTATTGCGAGCATCACTTGGCTCTCATGTACAATATGAAATGCCACGTGGGATATATCCCCAACGGCAAGGTTATAGGTCTTTCCAAAATCGCGCGGATATGCGATATGGTCGCGAAAAGGCTGCAATTACAGGAGAGAATCTGCGCGGATATTGCCGAGATTATCCAAAAGGTATGCGGCACCGAGGACGTTATCGTGGTTGTCGAGGGCGAGCGTAGCTGTATGACCGCGCGCGGAATTAAATCGCGCGGCGCGAAAACGCGCACCAGCGCGATACGCGGCTTGTTTGACAGCGATTACGAGCTGCGCAAGGAATTTTACAGCTTAATACAGGCATAAAAACAGGCTGCCGACCGGCAGCCTTAAATTTTTATTTTCCGTAATTTTTAATCATCAAATCCACAAAATCCGCGTTATTCCTTGTGGAGCGCAGATATTGCAGGAATCTCGAAACAGCCTCGGAGCTTGAATTTTTACTCATCTCGCGTCTTATAATCCAGTTTGCCTCAAGCTCGCGGCGAGTCAGCAAATCCTCCTCGCGGCGCGTGCCGGACTTCAAAATATCTATGGCGGGGAAAACCCTCTTTTCCTGCAAAAGCCTGTCGAGCTTCAGCTCCATATTGCCCGTACCCTTAAATTCCTCAAATATAACATCGTCCATACGGCTGCCTGTTTCCACAAGCGCCGTGGCAAGTATGGTAAGGCTTCCGCCCTCCTCTATATTGCGCGCCGCGCCGAAAAACTTTTTCGGCTTAAAAAGCGCGTCCGGGTCAAGTCCGCCGGAAAGAGTTCTGCCCGTCGGAGCGACCGTCAGATTATACGCTCTGGCAAGGCGCGTAATCGAATCGAGAAGTATCACAACGTCCTTTTTCTGCTCGACAAGCCTTGACGCTCTTTCCAGCACCATTTCCGCGACCTTGCAATGGTTCTCCGGCATCTGGTCAAAGGTTGAATATATAACCTCGCCGTCAATGGAGTGCTTTATGTCCGTTACCTCCTCCGGACGCTCGTCTATAAGCAGCACTATTAATTTTATATCGGGATAATTTTTTGAAACAGACTGTGCGATTTGCTTTATAATCGTTGTTTTGCCCGCCTTTGGCGGAGCGACTATCATACCTCTTTGTCCCTTGCCTATCGGCGCGATTAAATCAATAAGGCGCGCCGCGCTTTTTTCTCTGTCGCCGGTGTCAAGGCAAAGCTTTTCCTTGGGATATATCGGCGTGAGACGCTCAAACGGTCTGCGCTTCAGCGCCACGTCTATCGGGTCGGAATTTATCGTCTTTACGAACAGCAGCGGCGAATACTTATCCTCGTCCTGAGACGGACGGCAATCGCCGGCTATCTCGTCGCCGGTTTTAAGACTGAACCGCCTTATCTGCGTGGGTGAAACATAAATATCGTTTTTGCTCGACATATAATTTTCGACGCGCAAAAATCCGAATCCGTCCGCCATTACGTCAAGCACACCGCAAACCTCCACGGCGTCCGCCGGACGTTCTCTTTTTTTCGGCTGAGGTCTTTGATGCTCCTCCTTTGCCATGCTCTCGCGCTTTTCGCGGATTAGGGCTATTATTTCATCCTTTCTCAAAGCCGATATTTTCTCAATACCGAGTCCCTGCGCTATTTGCTTTAATTCCTCTTTTGTTTTTCGCTCAAGTTTTACTCCGTCCTGCATACATTAGCTCTCTTTCTTTTGGTTATATCTATATTATATTTTAATTGGATTTATTTGTCAATGACTAAAATTTTATACAAAAACCGCTATTAAACAGTTAATAGCGGTTTTGCAAAAAAACTATTCAATCTTATCGCTGTCGATTTCCTCACCGTCTATGGTAATATTAATATCCTTATACATACTCATGCCCGTGCCGGCGGGAATCAGCTTACCGATAATAACGTTTTCCTTGATTCCGAGAAGAGGGTCAACCTTGCTCTTTATAGCCGCGTCCGTAAGAACCTTTGTGGTTTCCTGGAACGATGCCGCCGAGAGCCATGAATCCGTCGCGAGCGACGCCTTTGTGATACCGAGAAGCACCGGTGATGCCGTGGCAAATTCCGTGCCGCCCTTTTCCTCTACTCTCTTATTCGCCTCTTCAAATTCAAACTTATCAACAAGCGAGCCTATCAGAAGGTCGGTTTCTCCCGCCTCCTCAACTCTTACCTTACGCAGCATCTGACGCGTTATAACCTCGACGTGCTTATCGTTAATGTCAACGCCCTGCATACGGTATGTTCTCTGAACCTCGCGCGCGATATAAACCTGTACGGCGTGGGGACCCTTGATATGAAGAATATCGTTGGGGTTGACGCTTCCCATAGTCAGCTCGTCGCCCGCCTCGATAACGTCGCCGTCATGCACCTTAATGCTTGAGCCGTAAGGAATTGTATATGTTTTAGCCTCGCCGGTTTCGTCGTTGGCAACGGTAACCTCTCTCTTGCGCTTTGACTCGCTTACCGTTATTGTTCCGCCTATTTCGGAAATTATCGCAAGACCCTTAGGACGTCTCGCCTCGAAAAGCTCCTCTACACGGGGAAGACCCTGGGTAATATCGCTGCCCGACGCAACGCCGCCCGCGTGGAAGGTACGCATTGTAAGCTGTGTGCCCGGCTCGCCGATTGACTGAGCCGCGATTATGCCGACCGCCTCGCCGACGTTTACAAGCTCGCCCGTGGCAAGGTTTGTGCCGTAGCACTTGGCGCACACGCCTATCTTTGACTTACAGGTAAGCACGCTTCTGATATATACCTTTGTTATGCCCGCGTTTATAATATTCGTTGCCTGGATGTCGGAAATAAGCTCTCCGCCCTTCGCGAGAACCTCTCCCATTTCCGGATGAAGAACATCCTCCATAGCTGTACGTCCCACAATACGGTCATACAGCGGCTCTATGCTCTCCTTGCCGTCGGTAATCTCCGTTACCCATTCGCCCTCGTCGGTGCCGCAGTCTATCTCGCGAACGATAATATCCTGCGATACGTCTACAAGACGGCGCGTAAGATAACCCGAGTCGGCTGTTCTCAGCGCGGTATCGGTAAGACCCTTACGCGCGCCGTGCGAGGAAATGAAGTACTCAAGCACGTTAAGTCCCTCACGGAAGTTCGCGCGGATAGGAATTTCAACCGTTCTTCCCTGCGTATCCGCCATAAGTCCGCGCATCGCGGCAAGCTGACGAATCTGGTTGACACTGCCTCGAGCGCCCGAATCAGCCATCATGAATATCGGGTTAAATTCACCCAAATGCTCCATCATCGCGTCGGTAACGTCCGAGGACGCCTTCGCCCATATCTTGATTGTCTGCTGATAACGCTCCTCGTTTGTCAAAAGACCCGCCTGGTACATCTGCATGATGCCCTCGACCTCTTTTTCAGCCGCGTCAAGTATCGGCTTTTTCTTTTCGGGAACCTCGATATCCGAAACGGCAACCGTTATAGCGCCCTTTGTGGAATACTTGTAGCCTGTGGCTTTGATTTTATCAATCACCTCGGCGGTTTCGGAGGTACCGCAAACCCTTATACATCTGTCAATTATCTTTTCAAGCTGCTTCTTTCCGACTATGAAATCAACCTCAAGGTCAAAGGCGTTCTCCGGATTTGACCTGTCAACATAACCGATATTCTGCGGAATATTATTATTGAAAATAATTCTTCCGACGGTGGTGCCTATCATCTTAGACTTAACCGCGCCGTCAATTTCCTTTGTTACCTCGACAAGTATTCTCTCGTGAAGAGTAGCCTCGTTATTGTCATACGCGAGAAGAGCCTCGTCAAACGAGGTATATTTCTTGATTACAAGCTCCTTTATCTCGCTTATCAGCTTTTTAAGAGAAATTTCTATTGACCTGCTTTCAAGAACAACAGTTATCGGATTCGCGCGAATTTCCGTTTCGTTCATCGCGACCTCCGGAAGCTCTCTTACATATCTCAGGGCTTCCTTTATATCCGTAAAGCTCTTTATCGGAGCCGCCTCGTCATATATAACAAGGTTATCCTCCTGCTCCATAGCCGACAGTCTGTCCTTCAAGACCTCTATTTTCATATCGTCATTCAAAATAGAGTCAATGATTCTGTCATAATGCTCCTTCACAAGAGTCAGATAATAGGAACCCAAAATCATATCCTGTGTGGGAACGGTTACCGGATGTCCGTCCTGCGGCTTAAGCAAATTGTTTGCCGACAGCATAAGGAATCTCGCCTCCGCCTGCGCCTCGGGCGACAGCGGTACGTGGACAGCCATCTGGTCGCCGTCGAAGTCGGCGTTATATGCCGTACAAACAAGCGGGTGCAGCTTAAGCGCGTGGCCGTCAACCAATCTCGGCTCGAACGCCTGAATACCCAATCTGTGAAGTGTAGGCGCGCGGTTCAAAAGAACGGGATGCTCCTTGATAACGTCCTCAAGAACGTCCCAAACCTCCGGCTTGGTTCTTTCCACCATTCTCTTCGCGCTCTTTATATTATGAGCAAGTCCTCTTGAAACAAGCTCCTTCATTACAAACGGCTTAAACAGCTCGATTGCCATTTCCTTCGGCAAGCCGCACTGATAAATCTTCATTTCCGGACCTACAACGATAACACTACGGCCCGAATAGTCAACACGCTTACCCAAAAGATTCTGACGGAAGCGTCCCTGCTTACCCTTAAGCATATCGGAAAGCGACTTCAGCGCTCTGTTGCCGGGACCGGTAACGGTTCTGCCGCGGCGGCCGTTATTTATAAGCGCGTCAACAGCCTCCTGGAGCATACGCTTTTCGTTTCTGATAATAATATCGGGCGCGCCCAATTCAAGAAGTCTCTTTAAACGGTTGTTTCTGTTTATAACTCGTCTGTAAAGGTCGTTAAGGTCGCTTGTGGCGAAGCGTCCGCCGTCAAGCTGAACCATAGGACGCAAATCCGGCGGAATTACCGGTACCACGGTCAGTATCATCCATTCCGGACGGTTTCCGGAAAGTCTGAACGCCTCAACTATTTCAAGTCTTTTTATAATTCTCGCTTTTTTCTGTCCCTGAGCCGATTCAAGCTCCTCCTTAAGCTCGCTGCTGAGCTGTTCAAGGTCGATTTTTTCAAGCAGAGTTTTTATAGCCTCCGCGCCCATTTCCGCCTTAAACTTGTCGCCGTACTTTTCATAAGCCTCGCGGTATTCCGTCTCGGACAAAATCTGATTTTGCATAAGTCCTGTGCCGCCCGGCTCCGTTACTATATACGCGGCGAAATAAAGCACCTTTTCAAGCTGTCTGGGGGAAATGTCTATCATAAGTCCCATCGACGACGGCACTCCCTTGAAATACCATATATGCGAAACGGGCGTGGCAAGGGCGATATGTCCCATTCTCTCGCGTCTTACCTTTGCCTTGGTTACCTCAACGCCGCAGCGCTCGCAGACCTTGCCCTTATATCTTATTTTCTTATATTTACCGCAGTGACATTCCCAGTCCTTTGTGGGACCGAAAATCTTTTCACAATACAATCCGTCCTTTTCCGGCTTAAGAGTACGGTAATTTATGGTTTCGGGCTTTGTAACTTCACCGTGTGACCAACTCAATATTGTTTCGGGAGAAGCCAAGCTTATTTTTATTGCTTCAAAGCTGTTAAATTCTAACATTTAAAAACCTCCATTATTTTCACACAATAATTCACACGCAGTGATTAAAATTCATCGTCATCGTCGAATGATTCCTCTTCATATTCGCCATCGCTCTCGCCGCCGAAATCACTGTCATCATCGTCAAACTCATCCTCTAAAACCATATTCGCGTCATCAAGCTCATCCTCTTCAAGAGTATTTGTAACTCCGTCCTTGTCCTCCATGGTCTGTATCAAATCCTCACTTACAACACCCTCATCGTCATCGTCAAACGATGCGTCAATGTCGATTTCCTCCATATTATGGTTAAGGATTCTGACATCCAAAGCAAGCGACTGAAGCTCCTTAACAAGAACCTTGAACGCCTCCGGCACACCTGATTTCGGAATATTTTCTCCCTTTACAATAGCTTCATAGGTTTTTACACGTCCTACTATATCATCCGACTTTACGGTTAATATTTCCTGCAATGTATACGCCGCGCCGTAAGCCTCAAGAGCCCAAACCTCCATTTCACCGAAACGCTGTCCGCCGAATTGAGCCTTACCGCCCAAAGGCTGCTGTGTGACAAGTGAGTACGGACCGGTTGAACGAGCGTGGATTTTATCGTCAACAAGGTGACACAGCTTCAGGTAATACATGACGCCCACGGTAACGGGGTTGTCAAACCTTTCGCCCGTGCGTCCGTCATATACGACGGATTTGAAGTCGGGTCTTAAACCCGCCTCCTTGAACGCAAGCTTTAGATCCTCGTCCTGTGCGCCGTCAAATACGGGAGTGGCAAGCTTGATGCTTCTTCCCTCTCTTACCTTGTCCTTTGCGCTCAGAATATTTTTCTTAAAGTTTTCGTCTATTATTGTGTTTTCAAGCTCCTCGCGCGTCTTTAGGCTGAGGCATCTGTACGCGTAGCCGAGGTGCATTTCAAGAACCTGTCCGATATTCATACGCGAGGGAACGCCCAACGGGTTAAGCACAATCTGAAGCGGCGTACCGTCCTCAAGGAACGGCATATCCTCCTGCGGCAGCACTCTCGAAACGACACCCTTATTACCGTGACGTCCCGCCATCTTATCGCCGACGGAGATTTTTCTCTTTTGAGCGATTATGCAGCGCACAACCTCATTTACGCCCGGCGAAAGCTCGTCGCCGCCGTTTTCTCTTGTGAATTTATGAACATCTATAATAATACCCTGCTCGCCGTGCGGAACGCGGAGCGAGGTGTCTCTTACCTCTCTCGCCTTTTCGCCGAATATCGCGCGGAGAAGTCTTTCCTCCGCGGTAAGCTCCGTTTCGCCCTTTGGCATAACCTTTCCGACAAGAATATCTCCCGCGTGAACCTCCGCGCCGACTCTGATTATGCCCTGCTCGTCAAGGTCCTTTAACGCGTCGTCGGAAACGTTCGGAATATCCCTTGTTATCTCCTCGGGACCGAGCTTCGTGTCGCGCGCCTCACATTCGTATTCCTCCATATGGATTGATGAGAACACGTCGTTTTTAACAAGCTCCTCGCTGATAAGAACGGCGTCCTCATAGTTATATCCCTCCCAGGTCATAAATCCGATAAGGATATTCTTACCGAGAGCAAGCTCGCCGTTATCCATAGCGGGGCCGTCCGCGATTATATCGTTTCTCTTAACTCTTTCACCCTCTACAACAATGGGTCTTTGGTTAATGCAGCAGCTCTGGTTTGAGCGCGCGAATTTTATAAGCTTATGGGTGTGCTTTATTCCGCTGTCGCCCTTGATTACTATAAGGTCGGATGCGACCTTTTCAACCACACCGTCCTCCTTTGCAAGAACGGCGCTGCCGCTGTCCTTCGCAATCTTATGCTCGATACCGGTGCCGACAATCGGCGAATCGGTGGTCAAAAGCGGAACCGCCTGGCACTGCATATTTGAACCCATAAGAGCTCTGTTTGCGTCGTCGTTTTCAAGGAACGGAATACAAGCCGTAACAACCGATACAAGCTGTCTCGGCGACACGTCCATGTAATCTACTCTGTCGCTCGGGAACTCGACTATTTCATCACGGAAACGCGCCGAAACCTTTCTGTCAAGGAAACGTCCGTTTTCGTCAAGAGGCTCGTTTGCCTGTGCGACAACGTAATTATCCTCCTCGTCGGCGGTCATATATCTGATTTCATCGGTAACGCAGCCCGTTGCCTTGTCAACTCGTCTGTACGGAGCCTCGATAAAGCCGTACTGGTTAATTCTCGCGAATGTCGCGAGCGATGTGATAAGACCGATGTTAGGACCTTCCGGTGTCTCTATAGGACACATTCTGCCGTAGTGCGAATAGTGAACGTCGCGCACCTCAAATCCGGCTCTTTCTCTTGAAAGACCGCCGGGACCCAACGCCGAAATTCTTCTCTTATGACGAACCTCCGCAAGGGGATTGGGCTGGTCCATGAACTGTGAAAGCTGCGATGAGCCGAAAAATTCATTTATAGCCGCGATTATGGGTCTTATATTTATAAGCGATGTAGGCGTGATTATTTCAAGCTCCTGCGTGGACATTCTTTCGCGCACGGTTCTTTCCATACGCGCGAGACCGATTCTGAACTGATTCTGCAAAAGCTCGCCGACACAGCGAAGTCTTCTGTTTCCGAGGTGGTCTATATCGTCTATATTTCCGATGCCGTCCGCGAGGTTTAAGCAATAGTTTACCGACGCGAACATATCGTCAATCAAAATATGCTTGGGTGAAAGCTCGTCGATATGCGCCCAAAGCACTTCCTTTATATCGGCGCCCTCCTCCATATTTTCAAGGACCTCTTCAATGACGGATTTCCTTACCTTTTCAACGGGGAAATCGCTTAAATCGCAGTCAACATACTCGTCAAGGTATACCATATTATTGGAGAATACTCTGACCTGTTTTCCCTCAACAAGGAGCTCGACCTTATTTAAGCCGCTTCTTTCGATTTTTTCCGCCAGCTCCGCCGAAAGAGCGTCGCCCGCGTCGGCGATAATCTCGCCTGTTCTCGGGTCAACCGCCGCCTCTGCAAGCGTTTTGCCCTTTATTCTCGAAGCCAAACCGAGCTTTTTGTTGAATTTATATCTTCCGACCTTCGCAAGGTCATAACGCTTAGGGTCGAAGAACATATTCATAATAAGAGATTCGGCGTTTTCCACGTTCAAAGGCTCGCCGGGGCGAAGTCTTTTATATATTTCAAGAAGTCCCTCTTCTCTCGATTCGGTGGTATCCTTTTCAAAGGTTGCAAGAAGTCTTATATCCTCGCCGAACAATTCCGTTATTTCGGCGTTTGTACCGAGTCCCATCGCTCTTAAAAGAACCGTTACGGGAAGCTTTCTGGTTCTTTCTATTCTTACCGAGAAAACGTCGTTTGAATCCGTTTCATATTCAAGCCACGCGCCTCTGTAGGGGATAACCGTGGATTTATAAAGCGGCTTACCTGTCTTGTCTCTCTCAAACTCGTAATATATGCCCGGAGAACGGATAAGCTGGCTGACAATAACGCGCTCGGCGCCGTTTATGATGAATGTTCCCTGCTCCGTCATAAGCGGGAAATCACCCATGAATATTTCCTGTTCCTTGATTTCGCCCGTTTCGGTGTTGATAAGTCTCACGTTCACCTTAAGAGGAGCGGCGTACTTCGCGTCTCTCTCCTTACATTCCTCAACGGTGTACTTTGAATTGTAGTCAAGTCTGTAATCGAAAAATTCCAGCGCGAGCTTTCCTGCGTGGTCGGTTATAGGGGAAATATCATGAAATATCTCCTTAAGACCCTCCTCAAGGAACCATTTGTAGGAGTTTTTCTGCACCTCGATAAGATTGGGCATATCCAAAACCTCTTTGATTTTTGAATAGCTCAGACGCACATTTTTTCCTGCCTCTACTTCATGCACCATTTTAATAAATCACCTCATCATCATAATAAGTAAGTTTGATGTTTTGCTTTATCCTAAATTTCCTCCCAAAAAATTCGGGGTTGCATTTTGTATATATTCATGCTATAATACATACAATGATAATGTGAAATTAAGAGGATAGTATCTGATTTTTAAGACTAAGATACAGTTTATTATACTATCACAAATTCACCGCAATGTCAAGGGGCATTGCGGCTTTTTTTGAAATTTTTTCATATTTTTTTATTTTAACGCAAAAATGAGGCTGTTCCGTTGGACAGCCTCAAATACATTTTTATGAATTACTATTATTTCTCGTTAATCTTCGCCTGAGCCGCTGCGAGTCTTGCAATCGGAACTCTGAACGGTGAGCAGGAAACATAGTCCAAACCAATCTTATGGCAGAACTCAACAGATGTCGGGTCGCCGCCGTGCTCGCCGCATATACCTATATGCAGGTTCGGATTTACCGGCTTACCGAGCTTGATAGCTGTTTCCATAAGCTTGCCTACGCCATTTTGGTCAAGCTTCGCGAACGGATCGTTCTCGAAAATCTTAGCGTCATAGTAAGCGTCAAGGAACTTGCCCGCGTCGTCACGCGAGAAGCCGAATGTCATCTGAGTAAGGTCGTTTGTACCGAAGCAGAAGAAGTCAGCCTCTGTCGCGATTTCGTCAGCCGTAAGAGCGGCTCTCGGAATCTCAATCATTGTACCTACCTCATACTTAAGGTCTGCGCCCGCAGCCGCGATTTCAGCGTCGGCGGTTTCAACAACGATCTTCTTAACATACTTCAATTCCTTAATATCGCATACAAGCGGAATCATAATCTCGGGAACTATTGTCCAATCCGGATGAGCCTTCTTAACGTTTATAGCCGCGCGGATAACAGCCTTTGTCTGCATCTTCGCGATTTCGGGATATGTCACGTCAAGACGGCAGCCGCGGTGACCCATCATCGGGTTTGTCTCGTGCAAAGAGTTAATGATGTCCTTAATGGTATCAACGCTCTTGCCCTGAGCCTTCGCGAGGATTTCTATGTCATCTTCCTCTGTCGGAACGAACTCATGCAGAGGAGGATCCAAGAATCTTATCGTTACGGGGTTGCCCTCAAGAGCCTCGTAAAGCTGTTCAAAGTCGCCCTGCTGCATCGGAAGAATTTTATCAAGAGCCGCTTCTCTTTCCTCAACAGTATCAGCGCAAATCATTTCTCTGAACGCGTCTATTCTGTTGCCCTCAAAGAACATATGCTCTGTACGGCAAAGACCGATACCCTCCGCGCCAAGCTCTCTTGCCTTTTTAGCGTCAGCCGGTGTGTCTGCGTTTGTACGAACCTTAAGTGTTCTGAACTTGTCCGCCCAGCTCATAATTCTGCCGAACTCACCCGCGATTGTAGCGTCAACCGTCGGAACAAGTCCGTCGTATATATTACCTGTTGAACCGTCAAGTGAAAGCGTGTCGCCCTCGTGATATTCCTTGCCGTTCAATGTGAACTTCTTGTTTGCCTCGTCCATAACGATGTCGCCGCATCCCGATACACAGCAGGTACCCATACCGCGCGCAACAACGGCAGCGTGTGAGGTCATACCGCCGCGAACGGTCAAAATACCCTGAGCGGCTTTCATACCCTCGATGTCCTCGGGTGATGTTTCAAGACGAACAAGAACAACCTTTTCGCCTCTTGCTGCCCATTCCTTAGCGTCGTCGGCAGTGAATACGATCTTGCCTGCCGCAGCGCCCGGTGACGCGCCCAAAGCCTTGCCCATAAGGTCAGCCTTCTTAAGCGCCGCCGCGTCAAACTGCGGGTGAAGAAGTGAGTCAAGGTTACGCGGGTCAATCATAGCTACAGCCTCTTCCTCTGTTCTCATACCCTCGTCAACAAGGTCGCAGGCAATCTTCAAAGCAGCCTGAGCCGTTCTCTTACCGTTTCTTGTCTGGAGCATATAAAGCTTGCCGTGCTCAACGGTGAATTCCATATCCTGCATATCTCTGTAGTGATTTTCAAGTGTGGAGCAAACCTCTTTAAACTGCGCGAACGCCTCGGGGAACTTCTGCTCCATCTCCGCGATAGGCATCGGTGTGCGGACACCCGCAACAACGTCCTCGCCCTGCGCGTTTGTCAGGAACTCGCCCATAAGGTGCTTTTCGCCCGTAGCCGGATCACGCGTGAACGCAACGCCCGTACCGCAGTCGTCGCCCATATTACCGAACGCCATCATCTGTACGTTTACAGCCGTACCCCATGAATAAGGAATATCATTATCGCGTCTGTATACGTTTGCTCTCGGGTTGTCCCATGAACGGAATACCGCCTTAACGGCGCCCATAAGCTGCTCCTTCGGATCGTCCGGGAAGTCCTCGCCTATCTTGCTCTTATATTCAGCCTTGAACTGCGAAGCCAATTCCTTTAAATCGTCAGCCGTAAGCTCAACGTCCTGTGTAACGCCTCTGTCAGCCTTCATTTTGTCGATAAGCTCTTCAAAATACTTCTTGCCGACCTCCATAACAACGTCGCTGTACATCTGAATAAATCTTCTGTAGCAGTCCCATGCCCAACGGGGATTGCCGGACTTTTCAGCCATGAAATTAACAACGTCCTCATTGATACCGAGGTTAAGAATTGTGTCCATCATACCCGGCATTGACGCTCTCGCGCCCGAACGTACCGATACAAGAAGAGGGTTCTCCTTATCGCCGAATTTCTTTCCGGTGATTTCCTCCATCTTTGTGATGTGCTCGTTAATCTGAGCCTGGATTTCATCATTGATTTGTCTGCCGTCCTCGTAATACTGCGTACAAGCCTCCGTTGAAATTGTAAAGCCCTGAGGTACGGGAAGACCGAGATTTGTCATTTCGGCAAGGTTAGCGCCCTTACCTCCCAACAATTCTCTCATGTTTGCGTTACCTTCCGTAAAAAGGTAAACATACTTTTTTGCCATTGGAATCTCCTCCTATAGTTATAATTTAGTAGTAGTGACGGACTTAGCCGTAAATGCACCCATATATCCATTATACCATAAATAAACGAAATGTCTACAATTATATTTAAATTTTTTTACAATTTGTGAAAAATATATCATACTTGGGCATTTAAAATAAAAAAGTCTGCGCGTTTGCAGACTTTTTAAAATTATCAATATTGATACGAGCCGAGAAATTTATAGAAATATGTATTCTGCCTTACCTTATCGAGCGCGAAATAAATAGACGCGTCGTCTATATTTCCGTCAATGTCTATAAAGAACACGTATTTGCCCAGCTCCTTTTTCATCGGGCGCGACTCTATTTTGGTCATATTTATTTTGGACTTAGCCAAAAGCTCTATCGCACTGTAAAGACTTCCCGGTTTATTATCTATAGCGAACACTATCGAGGTTTTGTCGTGTCCCGTTACCTCCGTATTGGCGTTTTTTTCGATTATTATAAAACGCGTCGAATTATTCGCGTCGTCACCGCAGTCGGGATATAAAATATCAAGACCGTACAAGTCCGCGCTGCTTGGGGATCCGATGCAGGCAACGGTGCCGTCCGATTCCGAAACGCGCTTTGCCGCCGCCGCGGTCGAGTCGGCAAATTCTATCTTCACGCCGCCAAACTCGTGTGAAAGCAGTCTTGAGCATTGTCCTATCGGCTGAGGGTGGGAGGTTATAACCTTAATATCCTCTTTTTTTACACCCTTTTTTACCATAAGATTTTCACTTACGTGAAGAATATGCTCTCCCGTTATATATAAATTAACGTCAAAGGCGAGGGTGTCAAGGGTTGTGTTAATGCTTCCGTCTATTGAATTTTCAATGGGAACAATGGCTCTGTCTATATCGCCGTTTTCCACGGCTATTATCGCCGAGTAAATAGTGGAAAATTCCTTTATTTCCTCTTTTCCCCGCGACCATTCCATTGCCGCCTGATGTGAGAATGTCCCGTTGGGACCGAGATAACCTAACATAATTTTTATTCCTTACAGTAAAATTTTTCCTACAGCCTTTGCAATCGGGTCAAGCTCCTTCATAAGCTTGTCGAATTTTTCCGGAGTAAGCGACTGCGCGCCGTCCGACGCCGCCTTTTCGGGGCAGTTATGAACCTCAATCATAAGTCCGTCCGCTCCCGCCGCTACAGCTCCCTTTGCGACAGCCGGAACATATTTATAGGTTCCCGTCGCGTGGCTCGGGTCGGCGATTATCGGAAGATGCGAAAGGTCCTTTGAAACGGGAATGGCGCTTAAATCAAAGGTGTTCCTTGTGGCTGTTTCATAGGTTCTTATACCTCTTTCGCAAAGGATTACCTTTTCATTGCCCTCAGACATAATGTATTCGGCAGCCATAAGCCATTCCTCCATTGTGCAGGCAAGACCGCGCTTTAAAAGTATCGGCTTGTTGCATTTGCCGACCTCGCGCAAAAGCTTAAAATTCTGCATATTTCTTGCACCTATCTGCATAATATCGGCATATGTCGCCACAAGCTCCACATCTCTTGTATCAAGAACCTCCGTGCATATCGGCATATTAAGCTCCTTGCCGCTGTTATACATTATTTTAAGACCGTCGCCCTCAAGTCCCTGGAATGAATACGGGGACGAGCGCGGCTTAAACGCTCCGCCTCTTAAAATATTCGCGCCCGATGCCTTAACAGCCGCGCTTACAAACGTAAACTGCTCCTGGCTTTCAATGGCGCAGGGTCCCGCGAATACGGCAAGCTTCTTGCCGCCGACCGTCACTCCGTGACCGACGTCTATCACGGACTGCTCCTTATGCAGCTCCTTTGACGCGAGCTTATACGGCTTCATAATCGGAACGACATTTTCAACGCCGTCCATTGTAAGAATTTGATTCATGCTTAAAAGACGCTTATCGCCTATAGCGCCGATAACGGTCTTTTTCTCGCCGTGTATCGGGTGCGTCTGAAATCCGAATTCGGCAAGCAGCTTTTCAACGCTGTCAATCTCCTTTGCCGACGCGGAATCCTTCATAATAATAATCATTTTAATTCACATTCTTTCTTTGTTAAATTAGTAAAAATAAATAAAATGCTTTTCAATATACAGTATAGCAAAAAACAGCTTTTTTTGCAAGTTAATTTCATACAAATTCGGATATATCGGCAAATACAGCCTCTGTTTTATATTTTCCGCCTGCGCTCTGGCGGTTAAAATAGAGCCTTTTTCCGTCGCGCGAAAAGGACGGATTCGGGTGTACCTGCAGCTTCCACGTGGTATACTCCTCCTTCGGTATTTCAAATACCGCCAAAGGCTCTTTTTCGCCGCGTCTGTAAAGATACACATTCGGCGCGAACGACGGATAACAGCGGTCGCCGGCAAACAGCCTTCTGTCCGGACTGCCGTCGGTATGGTTGGATATTCCTCCGAGAATTTCCAGCTCCTCTCCGTCCTTTGAAAAACGCGCGATATAGCTTGTTTTCATTTCAATATGTCTGCCCTGATTAAATTGACGCGTTGCCATATATGTATCATCGTCAAACCAAAGCTGATGAACGGGCTTATCGGGTATAATATGCGTTTTTCCGCTGTCGAGGTCAATGCAGCCGAGCGCGCCGAACACCGGACAATCCTCCACGCCGAGGCGCATCATAACGGACGTCGCGGACGGGTTGAGCTGCACATGACTTACGGACGCGGTATGCTCGTTCGGAGTAAGTCCGTGCGAGCGCACCATATCAAGAATTTTTTCCTCCGACGCCGCCAATCTGATTTTGCCTCTTAAAACGTCAAGAATGTAAATCCCGCATTCGTTAATTTCCGGATAATCGGGATTTTTGCCCATAAATTCGCTTGAAACGGAAAAGGGATATTTGCCGTTTTCCGCGCAGTGACTTTCCTTGGCACGGATTTTGTATTTTACCTCGCCGGTGTCTATGTCTGTAATGCGAAATACCGGCAAATTATTCTCGCTGTCCCTGAA
>JAJQAT010000003.1 GCA_021203665.1 Bacillota bacterium | reverse complement strand
TTTGTGAACATTTGAGATCCAATTATTCAGAAATACCGCTATTTAAATATTTGGGAAATAAGGAACAAATAGAAAATTTCATTTTCCATGGCAAATATGAAACTGTCAATGAAATAAAATATCCGAGTCAGAAATGGCATTTATTTGTGTCATATATCGCTTATCAAGAATTAAATGCTGAAAAATCGTCACTTAAGCTCGGACAAACAAAAAAAGTTAAAGCCTCGGATTTTGAAAGTACGGTATTTGATTATTATAATCGGTGTGTCTGCCCCGAGCTTATGCTTTGGATGGCTGAAACGGCATTAGGTTCGAAAAGCGACAAAGTAATTAAGGCTTACCAAGACGCTGAAGCCTTATCAAATAAAAGAGGCTCTACAATATGCGCGACAATCAGAAAAAATATACCATGGAAAGACATTCAGCTAAGAATTACGGACAAACATCAGCTATAAGCTGTATAAACAGTTTACATATAAATTAAAATCGTATTAATTCACCGACGGCTGTCCCTTGACCGTACAGGTCAGGGACAGCTTATTTTTATACCTCCTGCAACTCAATCGGCGGCATAATTTTCTGCGTGATAGTGTTATCATCCGTTTCCGGTGTAGATTGCGCCGCCGCTTTTGCATAATACGCGCGCAAGCATAACATTTTGGTACTCAAAGTACAAAAATGCGCAAAATCTCCCGTAGGGATTTTGATAATTTGGAACGCTTCATCGAGAAAGTCCATAAGTATTTTGATTTACAGGAATTGACACCCGCCATATTGAATAATATTCTCCATGTCTTGGAAATTTACTGTCTTACTTATTGGAAGTACCCTAATTCCCCGCTTTTTTACATTCGTCCGATTTCGTCGAAAAACATTTCATAGAAATCGTCCCAGTTGTCCGGCGCTTCAACTCCGCCGCCGTTTACGCTTCTGAGCATAGTCGCGCAGAACTCCTCGCCCGCGGTGAGAAGCTCATATACGGTTATATGCTTGTAACCCAGCTCGGCGCATTTGTCGCAAAACGCCTTAACCTTGTCCGGCGCGTTTCGCGTTTCGAGCAGCTCCGCGCGCAGCTTTTCATCATTTTTTGCCCGTTGTGTGAGATTCGCAAGTTCAAGAGAAATATCCATTTTTATCCTTTCCTTTCCGACCGCCGACGGCGGCATATTTTTGCGCCCGCCCCTTAACAGGGCGCGGCGTTACGTGTGCGTTTAAAATAAAAGACGGCGCGGGAGAGAACCCGCACCGCCTTTGGTGAAGATTATTTCAAAATATTGTCTATCGCGTCAAGCTCATCGCTTGTAAAATCAAGATTGGCAAGCGCGCCGACGTTTTCCGTAATCTGCGACGGCTTTGACGCGCCGAGCAGAACGCTTGTAAGCCTTCCTCCGCGCAGATTCCAAGCGCAAGCCATCTGAGCAAGCGACTGACCTCTGTTTTCCGCGAGTTCGTTGAGCTTTACAATCCTTTCGATTTTTTCCGCCGTGATACCCTCCTTCGTAAGGAATGGAGAGCTTTTCGCCGCTCTGGAGTCGGACGGAATACCGTGTATGTATTTGTTTGTGAGCATACCCTGCGCGAGCGGGCAGAATGAAATCGAACCTATGCCCTCCTCGGCGAGAACGTCCTGAAGTCCGTCCTCAATCCATCTTTCAAACATATTGTATCTCGGCTGATGAATAAGCAGCGGAGTGCCGAGCGACTTCATAATTTCCGACATCTTTTTTGTCTGCTCCGCGCTGTAGTTCGACACGCCGACATACAGAGCCTTTCCGCTCCTCACGATATGGTCGAGCGCGGCTGCCGTTTCCTCCATCGGCGTTTCGGGGTCGGGACGGTGATGATAGAATATATCGACATATTCAAGCCCCATACGCTTCAGGCTTTGGTCAAGGCTGGCTATAAGATATTTTCTCGAGCCGTGGTCGCCGTAGGGACCGTCCCACATTCCGTAACCCGCCTTTGTTGAAATAATAAGCTCGTCGCGGTACGGCGCAAGCTCGTTTTTCATAACCTTGCCGAGATTTTCCTCCGCGCTGCCGGGATATGGACCGTAATTATTGGCAAGGTCAAAATGAGTGATGCCGAGGTCAAACGCCGTTGTCAGCATAGCTACCATATTGTCATAATTGTCGCCGCTGCCGAAATTATGCCATAAGCCGAGAGAAAACGCGCTCAGCTTAAGTCCGCTGTTTCCGCAGCGGTTGTATTTCATATTCTCGTATCTTTTCTCGTTTGCGATGTACATATAATCTTTCCTTCCTGCAATGTTAATCTGTCTTTACATAAAGTATATTACTTAAAAAAAGAAGTGTCAACAGTTTTTTTGAAAATTATCGCATTTTTTGCTCCGCAACAAGGGCTGTGACGAAAGCGCCCTTGACAAAGGGCTGCCGATGTCGCGGTATTTCCCCCCTTTTTTTATTTCGGCTTTCTTTTTCGTCCTTCTCTAATGTTCTTTTTGCAGCAAAAAGAACCAAAAACTCAAAGGGGGATTTCGATTTCCCCCTTTGGAACCCCTTGAATCGACTAAGGGAACTCTTTGTTCCCTTAGAACCCTCCGCTGCTGCTAAGCCGCAAATTTGCCTTGTATGGGCACCGACATCCCTGCGGGACGGCTTCGGCTCGTTATCTTCTGTTCAAATACATTTTCTGTTCAAATACATTTTCGAATACGCGTTTCTGTATTCACCGCAGGTCATACCCTCACGTTTTTTGAACGCGCGCATAAAATATCCCGCGTCCGTAAAGCCCAGCTTCAGCGCTATTGCCGTTACGGTTTCGTCCGAACCTGTCAAAAGCTGCTTTGCAAGGGTGAACTTTTTCTCCGATATGTACTCATTCACCGTCATACCGGTGTTTTCCTTAAATACGCGGGACAGGTATCTTTTGTTATAACCCAACGCTTCGGCGGTCTGCTCAAGAGAAATCGGCTCGCCGATGTTAAGCTCAATCCACGCGGCGGCGCGGTTTACCGTCTTGTTTCCGGACACACTCTCGTGCTCCGCCTGAACCGCTATCTCACAGCAAAGCGCGGTAAATAGAAAATCGCGGTACTTTTTCTGCGCTCCGGCAAGCGAATGTACATCAAGGAGTTGATTGTAGAGTATACGCGCTCTCGCGTAATCGGTAAGCGCAAAATGCAGAGGAACGGAAAAATCGCTTCTTGTGTCCGACAGCTCACAGCCGCCCTCGGTTATAAAATGCGCCCCAAAATACTCGATATGCCCGCCGGTGTCCGCGTCGGAAAATCCCCTATGCACAACATTCGCCGGAAGTATAATCATTTCGCCCGGGCAAACCTTGTACCGCTCGCCGCTTATTTCTATATTTAAAATTCCCTGCTCGACGATTATAAGCACGTGAATATCTATCAGTCTTTCCATATGCGTAAAATTATCCGCGATAAGCCTGCCGCAGAGAATGTTTGTAAGCTCGTGCTCTGTGTTGATATTAAAATATTTCATATCAAAAATCCTCAATATTTGTTAGCGCGGAAAAGAGGCAAGCAGATTGTGCGTTTAAAAGGCGACGGCGTATTAGTATACTCCGAGCCTTGCAAACGTATAATATGCGCCGCCTATTTTTCGTGATAAAGTGAACATAATCCATATAATCTATTATATCATCTATTGAATTTTTTTCAAGTAAAAGGTATGATAAATATATAGTAAATGAGCGGATATTAAAACCCCTCAGTCGGCTGCGCCGACAGCTCTTTTGCTACGGCTACGAGCAAAGCTCTACGCCTACGATTTGCAAAGCAAATCGTTCACCTCGTAGGGGGAGCCCTGCAAAGCGCCACCCAAAAGCCTCCCTTGTTAAAGGGAGGGGGACCACGCGCAGCGTGGTGGAGGGATTCGCATTTCAAGGCAAAGCCGTGAAATGCAACGCGCAGCGTTACGCGGTTTGCCTCTAATTGTAAGGAGGAATCCCTCAGTCATTTGCTCCGCAAATGCCAGCTCCCTTTAACAAGGGAGCCTTTCCGCTAAACAAAAATTTACAAAACAATCCAAGAACGGAGGTACATTATGAAAAAAATACTGATTACGCTGTTCGCGCTTATGTGTTTCGGCACGGCGGCAAGCGCGGCGGAATATGATGTGTGCTATCCCTTTGACGAGACAACGTCGGAGGTTACGGAGAGCGGCACAATTACGTATACGGACGGAATTATAGGCAAGTCGGCGTATTTTTCAAATGACGCTTACGCGTCCTTGCCGGAGGGTATTGTGTCGGATATGACCGATTTTACGGTTTCCGCATGGGTAAAGCCCTACAGCGTCGCTACCTGGGCGAGGGTATTCGACTTCGGCACAGGCGATTCAAACTATATGTTCCTGACGCTTACCAACGGAAGTCAAACGGTGTTCGCGATAACCACAAGCGGCTCCTCATCGGAGCAGAAAATAACGGCTGACGTACCCTTTGCCGCCGATACCTGGACGCATATCGCCGTCACTATGTCGGGCGGCGTAGGAATTATGTATGCCGACGGCGTTGAGATAGGGCGAAACGAAAGTATGACGCTAACGCCGTCGTCGCTTGGGAATACGACGCAGAATTACATAGCGAAATCGCAGTATTCCGCCGACCCGTATTACAGCGGCTGCATTGACGATTTTCGAATTTATTCAACCGCTCTTACAGCCGATGAAATCGCGGAGATTGCGGGCGAGGCGAACAGCGGCATAACCTCCGTTGCCGACACCGTGCTTGACGTTACGGCGTTTTCGGATATATCCCTGCCGGATTACGTCACAGCGGAATTCGAGGACGGCACGGAGCGCGATGTTAAAATAAACTGGGCGGATTTTGACGAAGAGCTGCTCAAAAGCGACGGCAGCTTTACCGTTACGGGAACGATTAACGGCTCGGATGTGACCGCGAAAGCCGTGATTAACGTAACGTCGCTCTCGATAACGGACGGTCTTACCGCCGTCGCGCAGATTTACAAGGACAGCGGCTCCGTTTACGCCGACTACACCGTGACCAACAACAGCGACATTACGGAGGCTGTCGCGTATATCGCGGTTTATGACGGCGGCGTTTTATCGGCGGTCGAAATAAACAAGGCGGACAGTTTTACAAGCGGCAGCTACAGTGTTTCGGCGGTGCTGCCGGATTCGGAGGATATAACAGTGAAATCATATTTGTGGGACAAAAATTTGGAGCCGCTTGCCGAAAGCGTACAGAGAAGCTTCGGCAGTCCTTACGGCTCATCATTTGAGGTCAGCGAGGTCACACTCACGGACGGCATATTCAAAACCTCGCAGGACACCGGACTGGAATATGTGAAATCGTTCGATGTTGACAGACTGCTTGCGCCGGTGGCGTATTCAACGGGCGCGTCAACAAGCACGTCAAACTATTACGGCGGCTGGGAGGCTTATAATTACCGCGGCTACGCGGGCAAGGGCATTTCCGGTCATTCTCTCGGTCACTGGATGAGCGCGGCATCGACCATGTACGCGGCGACGGGTGACGCGGAGGTTAAGGAAATGCTTGATTACGCGGTTGATAAGCTTGCCGAATATCAGGAAACGGACGGCAGCGGATTTATCGGCGGCTTTAACAAGTCGGGATTTGAAAGCGCGCTTGCGGGAACGCTGAGCGTAAGCGCGTTTGATTTAAACGGCTACTGGGTGCCGTGGTATTCGATGCATAAGATATATCAGGGACTTATTGACGCGTATAATCTCACCGGCAACGAAACCGCGCTTACAGTCGTATGCAAATTCGCCGACTGGGCGATAAGCGTTACCGAGGATATGGACGACGACAAATTTAATCAAATGCTTGAATGTGAGTACGGCGGTATGAACGAGGTTATGGCGGAGCTTTACGATATAACCGGTGAGAAGAAGTATTACGATTTGGGAATACGCTTTTCGCAGCCGTCGATTTTGGAGCCGCTTGCAGATGGAATCGACGAACTTGAGGGCAAGCACGCGAACACGCAGATACCGAAGGTAATAGGCGCGGCGGCTATGTATGACGAGGACGAAAGCCTGACCGATTACCGCGCGGCAGCGGAATTTTTCTATGACACCGTTGTAAACAACCGCTCCTATGTTATCGGCGGCAACTCAAATTATGAGCATTTCGGCTCGATTACCGAGGAGGTTCTTGGCACCGAAACCTGCGAAACCTGCAACACATATAATATGATGAAGCTTGCGGAGTATTTGTACGAATGGGATCACAACGCGGAGTATATGGACTACTACGAAAAAGCGCTGTTTAATCACATTTTGGCATCGCAGGACCCCGACACCGGCAACAAGACCTATTTTATGGCGACAAAGCAGGGACATTTCAAGGTGTATTCCACTTTGGAAAACTCATTCTGGTGCTGCGTCGGCAGCGGTATGGAAAACCCCGGACGATACACAAGGAACATTTACTACAAGGACGGAGACGACTTTTATGTAAACCAATTCATATCGTCAACCGTTGACTGGTCGGAAAAAGGACTTAAAATTTCGCAGACCACAAATTATCCGTATGAGGAAACCACGGTTATAAAAATAGAGAGCGGCAGCGCGGACGCGTCCGTGAAAATAAGAATACCGTCGTGGATAGACAGTGCGGCGACAGTAAAAATTAATGACGAGGACGCGGTGAGCGTGTCCGAAACGGGATATTACACGATAACGAGGACATGGAACGAGGGCGACACAATAGAGGTTACTCTGCCTATGGGACTTCACACCTACACCGCGCGCGACAGCGCAAACAAGGTTGCGTTTATGTACGGTCCTATTGTGCTTGCGGGCGAGCTCGGAACGGACAGCTTCCCGACAAGCGACCTTGTAAGCGACCACACATCGCTTGACAGCGCGGACACTATTGAGGTTCCCAATCTCGTAATGGAAAGCAAGGACCCGAACACATTTATTACGGCGTCGGATTTGTCAAAGCTTGAATTTACACTGACCGTCGATGATGAAACATCGATAACGCTTATTCCGTATTTTGACCTGCACCATGAGCGTTACACGCTTTACTGGTACCTTTACGGCGAGGACGAGGAAATCGAAACGGACGAGTTCACCGCCGCGCTTGACGCGGTGACTATCGACACGGTTCGCACATACGAGCAGCAGCCGGAGGTTGACCATGCAATGGAGAGCTATAATTCAAACTCGGGATATTTTGATACGGTATCGCGCGGTTGGCGCGACGCGCGCGGAGACGGCGGATATTTCAGCTATGTTATGGACGTTGACGCGGACGCCGAAACGAATTACGTTATGGCAATGTATTGGGGCAGTGACGGCGATTTTACGGACAGCGGCGTAAGCTATACGCGCGATTTTGAGATACTTGTCGATGACGAGGTTATCGCGGAGCAGACGCTTAACAATAACTCGGCGGGTAATTTGATTTACGTGTATTACGAAATTCCGTCAAGCCTTTTAGAGGGCAAGGAACAGGTTACGGTTAAATTCCAAACCAAGGGCGCAGGCACCGCCGCCGGCGGCGTGTTTGAGGTGAGGACAACCACAGATACGGTACAGCCGTAAACAATATTCATAATAGAGGGTGTGAAAAAATGCTTGACCGATTTTCAAGAACAAGACTGCTCATAGGAAAAAACGGAATGGAAAGGCTGAGCGCGGCGCGTGTAGCCGTGTTCGGCGTGGGCGGCGTAGGCGGATACGCGGTTGAGGCGCTTGTGAGGAGCGGCGTAGGCACGGTTGATATATTTGATAACGACACTGTAAGCCTTACAAATCTTAACCGTCAGATTATCGCCACCGAGGAAACCGTAGGCAGGTATAAGGTGGACGTTATGAGGGAGAGAGCGCTGTCGATAAATCCCGACGTCGTAATAAACGCGCACAACTGCTTTTATATGCCGGATAACGCGGACGAATATGATTTATCGGAATATACATATATAATAGACGCGGTTGACACCGTGACGGCGAAAATAGAGCTTATAGTCCGCGCCGAAAAGGCGGGCGTGCCGATTATAAGCAGTATGGGCGCGGGAAATAAGCTTGACCCGTCGCGTTTTGAGGTCAGCGATATATATAAGACCTCCGTGTGTCCGTTGGCAAGGACCATGCGCCGCGAGCTTAAACGGCGCGGCATAAGGAAATTAAAGGTCGTGTATTCAAAGGAAGAGCCTATACGTCCCGCGGAAACTGATACGGACGGGGAAAGCGGCGCGCGCAAAAGCATTCCCGGAAGCGTCGCGTTTGTTCCCGCGGCGGCGGGATTAATAGCCGCGGGCGAGGTTATAAGAGATATAGCGGACTGCTGAGAAGCCGCTTTGGGACCGCAGACAAAAGCCGGACAGGTTTTTGTCCGCGGTCCTATTAAATTTATGTTGATTATATTTCCGCGGTATGATATTATATACATAAATTGAACGCGGGGAGGCGGAGAAAAATGATATTCGGAGTTGATTATTATCCGGAGCATTGGGACGAAAGCGAATGGGAAAATCAGGCAAGACTTATGCGCGAGGGCGGATTTAATACCGTCAGAATGGGCGAGTTTGCGTGGAAGCTCTTTGAAAAGGAGGAGGGCAAGCTTGACTTTTCGTTTCTCGATAAGGCTATAGATGTGCTTTCCAAGGAGGGAATAAAGGTAATTCTCGGCACGCCCACCGCGGCGCCGCCAAAGTGGCTTGTGAATAAATACGATGTTTTACAGCGCGACAAATACGGACGTAAAAAGGGTTGGGGCGCACGGCGCGAATGCTGCGCGAACAATCCCGATTACATAGCGAAGTCTGAAATCATTGTCACGGAAATGATAAAGCATTACAAGGACAATCCGAACGTCATAGCGTGGCAGATTGATAACGAGTTCGGCTGTCATGCCTCAACGCGCTGTTACTGCGAGCATTGCCGAAAGAAATTCGGCGAATGGCTTGAGGAAAAATACGGCAGTATAGACAATCTGAACGAAAAGTGGGGCAATGTGTTCTGGAGCCTGGAATATGATTCGTTTGACGATATAATTTTGCCGGCATATAATTCGTGCGAGGGAGCATACGGCGATTTGTGGTCGCACAATCCCGCGCTTGACCTGGAGTTTAGGCGGTTTTCGTCCGATTCGTGGGTGAAATATCAGAAATTGCAGATTGATATTCTGCGCAAATATACCTCCGCGCCGATTACGCATAATCTTATGGGGCATTTTTCGGATATAGACGCGTATGATTTGTCAAGGGACCTTGATTTTGTTTCGTGGGATAACTATCCCGATAATCAGTGGGGCGATTCGGAATACGAGTATGTTTCTATGGCTCACGAAAATATGCGCGGAGCGAAGAATAAAAATTTTGTTGTAATGGAGGAACAGTCCGGACCCGCCGGTTGGGATATATTGGGCTCAACGCCGCGCCCGGGACAGCTCAGACTGTGGACATATCAGGCGGCAGCTCACGGCGGCGAGGGAATTGTGTACTTCCGTTTCAGAACGGCTCTGTTCGGTATGGAGCAGTATTGGTACGGCGTGACGGACCATGACGGAGTGCCGCGCAGACGGTATTACGAATTAAAGCGCACGGGCGAGGAGCTGCAAAGGTTAGAAAAATACATTATCGGCGCGGAAAACAAATATGACGCGCTTATAGTTAAATCCTATGACAATTCATGGGGACACGATATAAAGCGTCACGCGGCGGGCTACAATTATGAAAATCATCTGTACTCATTCTATAAAGCGAACGCGGATTTGAATATAACAACCGCGGTATCGAAGGGCGGTTATGATAAATATAAGGCTGTGTACATGATAGCGTATAATATCGTAAACGACGCCGAAACGGCGGAGCTTAGGGAATATGTCAAAAACGGCGGAACGCTTGTGCTTACGTTCCGCAGCGGCACGCGCGATGAATATAACCGCGTTCGTCCGCTCGCGCTGCCCGGAGTGTTTAAGGAAATGGCGGGAATAGAGGCTGTGGAGTTTGACGCGCCGAGAAGAAATGTAAGCGTGTGCGGCGGCGTAAACGGCACGGCGCGTATCTGGTGCGACATAATCGAGCCGGACACGGCTGAGACAATCTGCGCCTACGGCAGCGAGTATTATAAGGGCAAGGCGGCTGTAACCGTGAACAGGTACGGCAAGGGCAGAGTTTATTATATCGGCTGTGATTTGGATGACGGCGCTATGAGGGAAATAGTGTCTGTTATTTCAAAATCGGCGGGAATCGAAACGATTGACGCGCCCAAAGGCGTGGAGATTATAAACCGAGACGGTTATAAAATTGTGCTTAATCACAATGAAAACGCGGTTTGTACCGGAGTTCGGGGCAGGTCGCTTATAAGCGGCGCGGAATTTGACGGAACGCTTGAGGGTTACGGCGCGGAATTTGTCGTTCCCTGCGGACCGTGAAAAAATCAGCGGGAGGAAGATTATGAGGTACGGATTTAAGAAATACACAAGCGAGCCGATTTTGGAAAATCATCTTAATTTGGGCGGCAAAAATCCCGCCGGTGAGGAAATAGGCGTGACAAGCCGTTATTTTACAAGGAACAAAAAACCTTGGATAGGAGTAATGGGCGAATTTCACTTTTCGCGCTGCGACAGAAAATACTGGCACAGGGAGCTTTGCAAGATGAAAGCCGGCGGCGTGAATATCGTTTCGACATATCTGCTATGGATTTACCACGAGGAAATCGAGGGAGAATTTGACTTTTCGGGCGATAATGATGTCCGCGCGTTTATAGAGGAATGTAAAGAAATCGGACTTGACGCGGTTATACGCGTAGGTCCGTGGGCGCACGGCGAATGCCGCAACGGCGGTTTTCCCGACTGGCTTTTGAAAAAGCCGTACAAGCTGCGCGATAACAATGCCGAATATCTTGAAAAGGCGCGCATATGGTACGGCAAAATATATGAGCAGCTAAAAGGTTTGTTTTACAAGGACGGCGGGAATATAATCGCCGTGCAGATAGAAAACGAGCTTACGGACAACGCGGAGCATTTGGCAAGGCTTAAGGAAATCGCGGCGGAATGCGGGCTTACCGCGCCGCTCTACACCGTCACGGGCTGGAACAGCGCATTGGGCGCGAAAATACCGGTTGACGAGGTCGTTCCGGTGTTCGGCGGCTACTGCGAGGCACCGTGGGAGGATCATACGGAAAAGCTTTCTCCGTCGCCGCATTATTTCTTTAACAAGATGAGAAACGACAGCGCGATAGGAACAGACCTTATCGCAAACGCGGAGGATGACGGATGGCGGCTGCCGTATGAAAAATATCCGTTTGCCACCTGCGAGCTTGGCGGAGGAATACAGGTTACGCACCACCGCCGCCCGATAATAAAGCCTATGGATATATACGCCGTGTCGCTTGTAAAGCTGGGCGACGGCAACAATCTTATCGGATACTATATGTATCACGGCGGCACCAATCAAATAGGAAAAAATTCAACGTTTAACGAGTCAAGGGCAACGGGCTATCCCAACGATTATCCGATACTTTCCTATGACTTTCAGGCTCCGCTGTCGGAGTACGGCGAGGTGAGGGAGCAGTACGGACTCCTTAATATGCTGCATATGTTCGCGCAGGATTTCGGAGAGGTAATCGCGCCCATGGAGGCGATTGACGCCGAGGCAAGCGTCGGCGCGGACGATGTTTCCTCTTTGCGTTACGGTATGAGGACGAACGGCAAAAGCGGCTTTGTGTTCGTTAATCATTATCAGCGGCTTACGCGCCTTGAGGATATAAATAACGCGGTAATAGACGCGGGCGCGGCGGTGTTCCCGCCCATAGACGTAAAGGGAGAGGTCAGCTTTTTTATGCCGTTCAATATGGATATGGACGGAGCGGTTTTGGAATACGCCACCGCGCAGCCGCTTTGCCGCGAGGGCGATACATATTTCTTTGCCGAAATCCCGAATATCAAGGCTGAATATAAATTCAGCAGGGGAAACGCGAAAATAGTAACAATACCGTTTGAACAGGCTAAATATATGCGGAAGCTGTCGGGTGAGGTGTATATAGGCGGCGGCTGTAATCTGTATGAGGAGAACGGCAAGATATATTCAGCCGAGGACGGCGTTTTTGAATGTATGAAATGGAACGGCGGCGAATTTGAAAAATTTATTGTAAATCAGCTGTATACCGCGGCAAATGTAACTATAGAGGATATATCCTCCGCGCCGTTTGAGCCGGAATATAAGGAGGAGCTTAATATCGGCGGCGAAAGACGCGTATCGTGGAAAAGGATAACGGTTGACAGTGATTACGGCTTTGCCGAAATAGAGTATGCCGGCGATGCCGCGCAGATTTACGCCGACGGCAGGCTTGTTGCCGATGATTATTATTACGGCAAGCTGTGGAGAGTGCCGTGCGGGCTGCTTTACGGCAGGGAATGCTATATGGCGGTATCGGAAATGAGGAACGATTTTTACAGGGAGTTTTAAGGAGGAAGAAAAAAATGGAAATGACATTGCGTTGGTACGGCTCGAAATTCGATACCGTAACACTAAAGCAGATAAGGCAAATACCCGGCGTGACGGGCGTTATAACCACGCTTTACGACACATCACCCGGCGAGGTGTGGAGCAGAGAGCGCATACGCGCCATGAAGGACGAGGTCGGCGCGGCGAATCTGCGCGTAAGCGGCATCGAGAGCGTGAACGTGCATGACGCAATCAAGGTCGGCTCGCCGGACAGGGACAAATACATAGATAATTATATTGAAACGCTTGAAAATCTCGGCAAGGAGGATATTCATCTTGTTTGCTATAACTTTATGCCGGTGTTCGACTGGACGCGCAGCGAGCTTGCCAGAAAGCGTCCGGACGGCTCAACGGTGCTTGCTTATAATCAAGCGGATATTGATAAAATCGTTCCCGAACAGATGTTTGAAAGCATTTCAAAGGATATGAACGGCACCGTAATGCCCGGTTGGGAGCCCGAGCGAATGGAAAGGGTCAAGGAGCTTTTTGAAATGTACAAGGACGCGGACGATGAGAAGCTTTTTGAAAATCTCAAATATTTTCTCGAAAGAATAATGCCGGTCTGCAATAAATATGACATAAAAATGGCAATTCACCCGGACGATCCCGCTTGGAGCGTTTTCGGACTTCCGAGAATTATTATAAATAAGAAAAATATCCTGCGTATGATGAGTATGGTGGACGATGTTCATAACGGCGTGACCTTCTGCTCCGGCTCGTACGGAACAAATCTCGAAAACGATTTGCCGGATATGATACGCTCGCTTAAGGGAAGAATACATTTCGCGCACGTAAGAAATCTGAAGTTTAACTCGCCGACCGACTTTGAGGAGGCGGCACATCTTTCATCGGACGGCACATTTGATATGTATGAAATAATGAAAGCTCTTTACGATATAGGCTTTGACGGTCCCATTCGTCCGGACCACGGCAGAATGATATGGGACGAGGCGGCAATGCCCGGATACGGACTTTACGACAGAGCGCTCGGCGCGGCGTATCTGAACGGCTTGTGGGAGGCTATAGAAAAACAAAGCACTAAATGATATTCAAGTGGTTAGGTAAATCTAACCACTTTTTAAATTTTGTCATTTTCCGAATTTATGCAAAATGCCAAAAGAAAAATAATTTTTCCAAAACTATTGACACCGGCGAACAAAAGGAGTAAACTGATAACTGAAGTTAGATAAAATTAACCAACGTTATGCGCGGCGGTAAAATAATACCGAGCGGTAACGATTATTGAGCGAGGAGGAAATATGATGCCCTTATCAATGGTAAACGCGGGAGAAAAAAAGAATATTATTAAGGTTACCGGCAAGGACGAAACAAGAAAATTTCTTGAAAATCTCGGCTTTGTCGAGGGAAGCGAGGTCACTGTCGTTTCGGAAATCGCGGGAAATCTTATAGTGAACATCAAGGAATCGCGCGTAGCCATTGACCGTTCAATGGCTAACAGAATTATGGTGTAACCGAAATCAAAATATCCGCCGCGGCGGAAATGTTGAATTAGGAAGTATGCCCGTTATTAAAACAGGAGGATGGATATGCGTACATTAAAAGAAGTGAAGATTGGCGAAACCGTCAAAGTGGCGCGTCTTAACGGCAGCGGAGCCGTAAAACGCAGAATTATGGACATGGGAATAACCAAGGGTACGGAAATTTACGTAAGAAAAGTAGCGCCTTTGGGAGATCCCGTGGAGGTAACGGTGCGCGGATATGAGCTTTCACTCAGAAAAGCCGACGCCGAGATGATTGAGCTGGCGTAAATTTTTTTTGAATTTGGGTTAGCTATGGGTAATTAAAGTTTTTGGGAGGTAAAAACAGATGTCTATAAGAATTGCGCTTGCCGGAAATCCCAACTCGGGAAAGACGACATTATTTAACGCGCTTACGGGTTCAAATCAGTTCGTGGGTAACTGGCCCGGAGTAACTGTGGAAAAGAAAGAGGGTAAGCTTAAGGGTCACAAGGACGTGGCGGTTATGGATTTGCCGGGTATTTACTCGCTGTCGCCGTACACTCTTGAGGAGGTTGTCGCAAGAAATTATCTTGTCGGCGAACGCCCCGACGTTATACTTAATATAGTTGACGGTACCAATATCGAAAGAAATTTGTATCTTACAACGCAGCTTGCGGAATTGGGTATTCCCGTTGTAATGGCGGTGAATATGATGGACGTCGTAAATAAAAACGGCGACAAGATTGATTTTGACAAGCTCGGAAAGGCTTTGGGCTGCGAAACGGTCGCGATTTCCGCGCTCAAGGGAACGGGCATAAAGGAGGCTGCCGAAAAGGCAATAAGCGTTGCCAAGAAGAAATCCTTTAAATCCGTGCATACCTTTGACGAAAAGGTCGAGAAGGTAATTTCCGAGATAGAGTCAAAAATTGACGATTCGATTCCGGAGGAGCAAAAGCGTTTCTACGCGATAAAGCTTTTTGAAAGAGATGATAAAATCGCGGAAATGATGTCGAATGTTCCGAATGTTTCCGCTATAATCGATGCGGCGGAAAAGGAAATGGACGATGACAGCGAAAGCATCATCACAAACGAGAGATATACATATATTTCGTCCGTGATAAAGAGCTGCTATAAAAAGAAGGATAAATCCAAGCTTTCAGCTTCGGATAAGATTGATAAGGTCGTTACAAACAGATGGCTCGCGCTGCCTATTTTTGCGGTTGTAATGTTCATCGTGTATTACGTGTCGGTTACAACGGTCGGCACATGGGCGACGGACTGGGCAAACGACGGATTGTTCGGCGACGGCTGGCATTTGTTCGGAATAGGCTCGTCCGCGTATGAGGAGCAGGTAGGAGAGTTTGAAACCGCTCAGGCTGAAATAGACGCGTTCCTTGAGGCGGCGGCTGAAGAGGGCATAGACGTTGACGGCATCACCGCCGTGCTTGAAGCCGAGGAGGGCGACGAGGTTGACGAAAGCGCCGTTGATATATTCCTTGCGGATGCCGCTGAGCTGACCGCCGCAGCCGAGATTGAAAATGAGGACGGCGAAATCGAGGAAGTACTTGACGTTTCGATAGCCGATTTTGAAGAGGCGCTCGCAATGGAGGAGCCCGACCCCGCCGATTACGGCGTATGGGTACCCGGCATACCGGTATTGCTCGGCAATCTGCTCGACGCGCTCGGTACAGCCGATTGGCTGAACAGCCTTATTCTTGACGGTATTGTTGCCGGTGTCGGCGCGGTACTCGGCTTTGTGCCGCAGATGCTGGTATTGTTCATATTCCTCGCGTTCCTTGAGTCCTGCGGATATATGGCGAGAATAGCGTTCATAATGGACAGAATTTTCAGAAAATTCGGACTTTCGGGTAAATCCTTTATACCTATATTGATAGGTACCGGCTGCGGAGTGCCGGGAATTATGGCGTCGCGAACGATAGAAAATGACCGCGACAGAAAAATGACGATAATGACAACCACATTTATTCCCTGCGGAGCAAAGCTGCCTATTATAGCGCTTATAGCGGGCGCGCTGTTCGGAGGCGCGGCATGGGTTGCGCCGAGCGCGTACTTTGTGGGTATTGCGGCAATCATTTGCTCGGGTATAATTTTGAAGAAAACAAAGATGTTCGCCGGCGATCCCGCGCCGTTCGTAATGGAGCTTCCTGCTTACCATCTTCCGACGGTGGGCAATGTTCTCCGCAGTATGTGGGAAAGAGGCTGGTCATTCATTAAGAAAGCCGGCACAATAATCCTATTGTCAACGATAGTATTGTGGTTCCTGCAAGGCTTCGGAGTTGAAAACGGCGGATTCGGTATGGTAGAGGATTTGAATAATTCCGTGCTTGCTAAGATAGGAAGCGTTATAGCTCCTATATTCACACCGCTCGGCTGGGGCGACTGGAAAGCGGCTGTCGCGGCTGTTACCGGACTTATCGCTAAGGAAAATGTTGTCGGCACATTCGGTATTCTGTACGGCTTTGCCGAGGTTGCCGAGGACGGCGCAGAGGTTTGGGGCTCGCTCGCGTCAAGCTATACGGCTATAGCGGCGTACTCGTTCCTTGTATTCAATCTGCTTTGCGCGCCGTGCTTCGCGGCAATGGGTGCTATCAAGCGCGAGATGAACAGTGCAAAATGGACATGGTTCGCAATCGGCTATCAGTGCGTATTTGCTTACGTTGTCGCGCTTTGCATATACCAGCTCGGCAATCTGTTCACCGGCGGCGGCTTCGGAATCGGTACGGTTGTTGCGATTTTGCTTGTAATAGCGTTCATATACCTGCTGTTCCGTCCGTATAAGGAAAGCAATACGTTAAAAACAAGAAGAAGTGTAAACGCGTAAAACACATAGAGGGTGATTTTGTGATAGCTACAATTATAATATCGATAATAATTTTGGCGGCTGTGGTTCTGATTATCGCGAATCAGATTAAAAGAAAGAAAAAGGGTCAAGGATCCTGCTCCTGCGGCTGCTCGGGCTGTGCTATGTCGGATATGTGTCATAAAAATAATAACTAAAACCAAATAAAAACCGCCGCGCCGAAAAGGCGCGGCGGTCAGACTGTAGACAAAAGTGTCAGGCTATACCTTTGTAGTCTGACACTTTTGCAT
>JAJQAT010000138.1:13696-17087 GCA_021203665.1 Bacillota bacterium | reverse complement strand
AAGTACATCCCAATTGCAATTGTGCGCTTATTGTGTTATTATGTATAAAGGCGGGAACCGCGACTATAGACGGGTTAAGCGGAACAGATTATTATATCAAATATTACGGTCTTTTGCCTGAAAATTATTTGTCAAAACGAGAAGCTCGCGCTGTGGGTTGGAAAAGCTATAAAGGTAATTTGCGTGATGTGACTTCTGATGGAACCATTGGTGGAGATATTTACTACAATGATGATGCAAAATTACCTGTGGCATCGGGGAGAACTTGGCACGAAGCCGATATAAACTATACAGGAGGTTATAGAAATACCCATAGGATACTCTATTCAAATGACGGGCTGATTTTTGTAACCTATGACCATTATGAAACATTTTATGAAATCAAATAGGAGGATATTATGACAAACTATACGGTAAACTTTAGAAATGTAAAAACGGTATATGCACTGCATCAAGAATTAAAAGATTCTCTTCATCTTCCCGAATATTATGGTATGAATATGGATGCGCTTTGGGATTGTATATCAAGTGCCGATATTGAAATCCCCGCAACCATTTATATTGAAGGTATCGATTCTCTGCCGAAAGATTTGAAAAGAAGCAAGAATGTCCTAATAGAGCTGTTAAATGAGGCAGTAGAATGGTACAAAAACATAGACATGGAATTAAATGTAATTTATGTTGACTGACGTTTACGGCGAGCCGATTGTCAATATGTAAATTTATCCTTTAACCTTTTCAGCGCGTCCTCAGCCGTGCCTGTGACTATTTCCGCTCCCTCGGCAATCATGAGGTTCACGGGATAGCCGAAATCCTCCACCGTAAATCCGTTTTCATCCTTTACCCATTCAATCATCGGTCTTTTTTCCGAAAGATACGCTATTACCGTTTTTCCGAGCGCCGCGGCGTAGCCTATTTCAAAAGCCGTTCCCGAGTCGGGTTCATATCCGCGGAATGCGTTTACGTTTGCTATAACGCAGTCCGCCTCTCGTATAAGCGCGGTGTTGCCCTCGTAAATCTCCTTTGCGCCGTCACACTCGTTATCGAGCGGATACAATCCCTCAAAGCCGTATTTGGCGCACAGCTCCTTCAGCCGCCTGCCCTCCTGCATCGCGTCCGGTTTAAATACGTCCCAGCCCGCAAGATATACCTTTTTCATTTTATACCATCTCTTTCCATACAATCAACAAAGCGCAGACAAAACCGCGCGCGGTTTTGTCTGCTCCCTGTACCAAAGCCTTACGGCTTATTTAAATATCAATCGTCAATGTCAACATCATAGCTTACCACCGCGCCGGTTGACGCGTTTATTTCGTATTCGTACTCCGTTGTTCCGTAACGAAATTCAATATCGTATACAAGCGCGCCGTCGTCATAGTCGAGCTTTGCTTTTGTGAACGTCACATCGTCCGCGTCCAGTCCCGCGTCTTCAAGAGCCGCCGCCTTTGCCTCCTCAAGAGTTATGCCGGCTTCATACTGCTCGGGGATTACGTCCTTGCCGCCGTTGCCGTCGGGGCGGTTTGTCTGTTGATTTTCGGGCGGAATCTGCTGATTATTCTCAAACGGGATTTGCTGATTGTTTTCATAATTACCCTTTTTATCTCCGTCCTGTCTTTCGGGCATTCCCGAGTTAAAGCTGTCCGCGTCGGTCACCGTTCCGGAATTAAAGCTGTCCGCGTCGGTTACGATTGTCTCGCTGTCAGTGCCGATATACACAGTCTGCGTGTCGGCATCCCAGCTTACGCTCTTACCCATAAGAGTGCCTATCGCGCGAATCGGAAGATATGTCGAGCCCTCGTAAAGTATCGGATAAACCGCGCTGCCGTTCGCGTCCTTAAAGCTCTGAACGGCTCCGTCAACAACAATCGTGAAGTCGTACCTTACCTCCGCGCTGATTTCCTCTTTCTCGGCGTTGTCATTTTTCTCGCCGGTTACGGTGCTGTCGTTTCGCGTGCCGGATAATGTGATTGTGAGAGTTGACTGATCCCAATTCACGTTTTTATCCATAAGCTCGCCTATCGCGCGCAGCGGCAAATACGTTGTGCCGTTATAGACAATCGGGAATACCTCGTCGCCGTCCGCGTTATAGAAGTCACGCTCAACGCTGTCAACCACTATTGTAAACTGCGGCGAAAGCGTCGCCTTTACTGTTTCGTTCGGCTGCGCTATCGCAATGCCGGAGCAGGATATAAATATCGCCGCCGCTGTGATTATAGCCGAAATAGTTTTCTTTTTCATAATAATTGCCTCCTTTATTATTATATTTTTAATATTTTTTACCGGATTTTAATCGCGGTCAATATCCGTTATAATACATTCTCCCGTTTTGGGATTAAATTCAACCTCAAATTCAAATCCCGATGCGCGAACCTCATATTCAAAGATGTAATAGCAGCGGCTCAAGGGAAAACGCATCTGCAAATCGCGCTCGTCCTCGTATATATAGCTTATATTGATGTCCTCTCCGCTTATTTGTCTGCCCATATTCGTTCCGACATAGTCAACGATATATTCGGCAACCATCGCTTCCGCCTCAGTGCCGCTGTAGCGCATATTTTTTCTTGCTCCGTGAACGGCGAGTCCGAAAACAGCCGCCGTCACAACGGCAATGAGAGCTATGCCTATCGCGAGGGAAATTGCGACGGTTTTCACAAGGTTTTTCGTCACAAATTGATTCTTTGCCTTTAAAACCTCCTCGTCCGTCACCGGCGTAAACTCAACCGCCCTGCGGTCCTTGAAAATCTCATCGCTTACGGCCTGCGCTCTTTTTATTTCCTCCTCCACGAACGCCTTTTCCTCGTCTGTGCAGCTTCCCGCGATATATTTTTGATACAATTCCTTAAATTCCATAATGCACCTCCAAAAGCTTTTTCAGTTTCTTTCTCGCCCTGTAAAGAGTTACCTTAACGGCGGCGTCGGTTTTATTCATAATCACCGCGATTTCGGCTATGCTCATATCGTTGAAATAGAACAGCGTAACCGCCTCTCGGTACTCGTCATCGAGAATTTCCACCGCGTGATAGAGCGCGCGGTACTTTTCCTGAGCGATTACGGTGTCCGCGACATCGGTTTTATCGCTTAAATTCTCATCTATTTCAACATTGCGCTTATTCTTTCTTATATAATCTATAAGCGCGTTTCTGCATACCCTGAAAAGCCAGAGCTTAAAGCGTTCCTCGGTATCGTTATATGAGGTAAGCGCCTTATAGAACGAATCGCTTACAATGTCCTCCGCCAAATGATAATTACCGCAAAGCGAGTATGTATACAGCAGAGCGCCGTGATAATGCTCCTTGTATAAATCATCAGTTATGTTCATAGCTTCACCTCGTATCCTTGGGGTGTTCCTAAATCCGACATGCCGACCGATTTTGAAGGTCATTTTTTGTTG
>JAJQAT010000138.1:0-13686 GCA_021203665.1 Bacillota bacterium | reverse complement strand
ATACATGAATGCATCGCCTTGTAGTAATACTTTCAAAAATTAAAGAGCAGCCTTTGCGGTTTCGACAAGCTTTGTGAACGCCGCCGGATCCGCGATTGCCACCTCTGAAAGCATCTTTCTGTTCATTTCGATGCCCGACTTCTTCAAGCCGTTCATAAATGTTGAATAGTTGATGCCGTTCATCTTGCAGGCAGCGGAAATTCTCGTAATCCAAAGACGACGGAAATCTCTCTTTCTTCTCTTTCTGCCCACGTAAGCATTCTGCATTGAACGCATAACGGCTTGGTTGGCAACTCTGAACTGCTTGCTCTCAGCGCCTCTAAAGCCCTTAGCAAGCTTCAATATCTTCTTATGTCTTTTTCTTGTATTTAGCGCACCTTTTACTCTTGCCATTGGTTTCTGCCTCTCTTTCGAATTATTTGTAAGGAATAAGCTTCTTGATAACTGCCGCGTTAGCCTTCGAGCAGTAAGCCTGTTTTCTCAGATGTCTTTTTCTCTTTGTGGTCTTTTTGTTCAGAATGTGTCTTCTGAACGCCTTGTTCATCTTAACCTTACCATTCTTAGTTACGTTGAATCTTTTAGCGGCGCCTCTGTGTGTCTTTATCTTAGTTTTAGGCATAATTTAACACTCCTTCCGAATTTTAAAATTATATTATGATAGCGGCGCGAGAAACATTGTCATGTTTCTGCCCTCAAGCTTGGCAGGCTTTTCAACGCTGCCGGCTTCCTTAGCCTGTTCTGCGAATCTTTCAAGCAGTGTATAACCAATTTGCGAATGACTCAGCTCACGGCCGCGGAAACGGACAATCACCTTTACCTTATCGCCCTTTTTGAGGAACTTTATCGCGTGGCTGCACTTTGTATTGAAATCATTCGTGTCAATCGAAGGCGACAGCTGAACCTCTTTGATGTTTACAACCTTTTGGTTCTTTCTGTTTTCCTTTTCACGCTTGTTAAGCTCGAACTTATACTTTCCGTAGTCCATAATCTTGCATACCGGCGGCTTTGCCTGCGGCGCAATCTTGACCAAATCCAAACCCTTTTCGTACGCCAAATTTTGAGCGTCCCTTGCGCTCATAATGCCCAGCTGAGAGCCGTCGGCTGATACTACGCGTATTTCATTGTCGCGGATTTGCTCGTTGATTTGTAAATCATTCTTACTAATGGTTAATCCCTCCTTAAAACATCAACAAAAAACGGCTGCAAAACGCACCCGCACACACCGATATTGTAAAATATCCATGTATTTACCGCAAAGCCTTCGCCGTACGGTGAGAACGGATTGTTCTGCTTGTTTTATTCCCGTATATTATATCAGATGTATTCGCCTTTGTCAAGCTTTTTTTCAAAAAAATATCCCACACCCGCGAAAATGCGGATATGGGATATTTGCACAAGCTGCCTACAGCCTATCAGACTGTAGACAAAACCGGTCAGGTTTTGTCTTCCTTGTTCATGGGTGCTCGAGGTGCTAACCTCGAATAAAAATCATTTTTGACGGGTTGTATTTCGCTTGCGAAATCAATATGCGCGTCAAAAATGGCTTAAAACCTAAAGTTTCGACGCAGGAGGAACTTTTGGTTTTTTCTTTGAAAATAGTTGAAAAAAGCGTTTTGCAAACGCAAAACACTTTTTTCGCTATCGACAGGTATACCTGTCGATAGCCTTTATAATTACATATTTTCCATTGTTTTGATGCTTGCAAGCACCTTTTCAAGCATTTCCTTATACTTTTCGCCCTTTGCCTTTTCCTCGTCTACTACCTTTTGGGGCGCTTTGTTTACAAATCCGGCATTTGAGAGCTTGCCCTCAACGCGCTTTATCTCGCTTTCAAGGTCTTTCTTTTCCTTGTTCAGTCTTTCAAGCTCCTTGTTTTTGTCAACAAGCTCGTCAAGAGGCAGATATATCTCCGCCGACGGAACCACTATATTAACCGCGTTATCGCTTATGCCGCTCTTATCGCTTTGAACAGCTGCCTCGCTAGCGGACGCAAGCTTTTCAAAGAACGCCGTTCCCTGCTTAAACACATCGGTCTTTTCCGTAACGATAACGACCTTCGCCTTCTTTGACGGCGGAACATTCATTTCCGCTCTGCGGTTTCTTATCGCGCTGATTGCGCGCATGATAAGCTCCATACTCTCCTCGTCCTGCGGGAAGCTCAGCTTTTCATCATATACCGGCCATTCGCTTATCATTATGCTCTCGCCCTCATGAGGCAGATGCTGCCATATTTCCTCGGTAATAAACGGCATAAACGGGTGCAAAAGCTTCATTGTGTTTGAAAGCACATATGTCAGAACATACTGCGCCGTTTTGCCGGTCGGGTTTTCCTTGTCGAATAATCTCTGCTTTACAAGCTCGATATACCAGTCGCAGAAGTTTTCCCAAATAAAATCATAAAGATTCGAAAGAGCAACTCCCAGCTCGAACTTGTCAAGATTTTCCGTGACAACCTTTACAACATCATTGTATCTCGAAAGTATCCACTTATCCTCAAGCTGCAAATCCTTTAAATCGGGCAGCTTGTTTTCGGTAATGTCAAGATTCATCAGTGTAAAGCGTGACGCGTTCCATATCTTATTCGCAAAATTACGGCTCGCCTCGACTCTCTCAATATAGAAACGCATATCATTTCCGGGAGCGTTGCCCGTCGCAAGAGTAAAGCGAAGCGCGTCCGCGCCGTATTTATCGACAATTTCCAGGGGATCAATGCCGTTACCAAGCGATTTACTCATCTTTCTGCCTTGACTGTCGCGCACAAGTCCGTGTATGAATACGTGCTTAAACGGTACCTCGCCCGTATGCTCAAGCGCCGAGAACATCATTCTCATTACCCAAAACGGTATTATATCGTAACCCGTCACAAGCACGCTTGTCGGGTAGAAATACTCCAAATCCTCCGTCTTATCCGGCCAACCGAGTGTTGAGAAAGGCCACAGCGCGGACGAGAACCACGTATCGAGTGTGTCGGGATCCTGACGCATTTCCTTGCCGCACTTCGGGCAAACCGCCTTATCCTCCTTTGTTACAACCATCTCGCCGCAGTCGTCACAGTAGAACGCGGGGATTCTGTGTCCCCACCAAAGCTGACGGGATATACACCAATCGCGGATATTTTCAAGCCAATGGAAATAAACCTTTTCAAAATGCTCCGGAACAAATACCGTTTCCTTATTCTTAACGGCGTCAATCGCGGGCTTGGCAAGAGGCTTCATCTTAACGAACCACTGCTTTGAAACAATCGGCTCCACGGTTGTTCCGCAGCGGTAGCACTGACCTACGTTATGGCTGTGATCCTCAACCTTTACAAGCAGTCCCTGTTCCTCAAGGTCCTTTATCATAGCCTTGCGGCACTCATATCTGTCCATGCCCTCATATTTTCCGGCATATGAATTCATAGTCGCGTCATCGTTCATAACCTTAATCTGTTCAAGATTATGGCGCTCTCCGACCTCAAAGTCGTTCGGGTCGTGCGCGGGCGTAATCTTAACGCAGCCGGTACCGAATTCCTTATCGACATATTCGTCCGCGATAACGGGAATTTCACGTCCGACAAGCGGCAAAACAAGCATCTTGCCGATTAAATCCTTATATCTGCTATCCTCCGGATTTACCGCCACGGCTGTATCGCCGAACAGCGTTTCGGGACGCGTCGTCGCGATTATAACAAAATCATCGCTGTCCTTTATCGGGTACTTGATATGCCAGAAATGACCCGCCTGCTCCGCGTGCTCAACCTCCGCATCCGACAGCGCGGTGATGCAATGCGGACACCAATTTATTATTCGCGAGCCTTGGTATATAAGTCCCTTATTATAAAGATTTACGAACACCTCTTTAACAGCCTTGGAGCAGCCCTCGTCCATAGTGAAACGCTCTCTGTCCCAATCGCAGGACGAGCCGATTTTCTTAAGCTGATTTATTATTCTGCTGCCGTATTGGTTCTTCCAATCCCACACTCTTTCAAGGAATTTTTCACGTCCCAAATCGTAGCGCGTAAGTCCCTCCTTTTCGCGCAGCTCCGCCTCGACCTTTATCTGCGTGGCGATACCGGCATGATCCGTGCCGGGTACCCAAAGCGCGCTGTAGCCCTGCATTCTCTTATATCTGATAAGAATATCCTGCAAGGTTTCGTCAAGCGCGTGTCCCATATGAAGCTGTCCCGTTACGTTCGGGGGCGGGATAACTATGGTAAAAGGCTTTTTATTCTTATCAACCTCCGCGTGGAAATATCCCTTTTCAACCCACTCGTTATAGAGCCTGTCCTCAAACTCGGCGGGATTATAATTTTTTGCTATATTTTTTGCATCTTCCATCTATGATTACTCCTCCGTTCCGCCGCCCGAGGCGGCGCATAAATATTAACTCGGAAAATAAACTCGCCGTTTATTTTTCGCCTCGGCTCATATTCGCAAGTACTATCTTACCAATATGAACACCGTTATAAATACCACTGCCGCAAGCGCGAGAGCGATGTATTTGACCCTCAAAACCATTTCCTCGGTCGGCTCCTTTTTCAGTACCTTTTCAATCACAAGCTTGGTCCTAAATGTAAGAATAAGCGCGATAATTCCAATCACAAGAGCCGCAATTTTTATTGCCGTCACAATACGCACACCCTTTCGTTTTTAATTCCTGCGTCGCTCCATTTCCGCATAAATATCCTCCCATGTCATTCCGTTATCCACAAGCATTACTGTGAGATGATATATTAAATCGGCAACCTCGTAGCTGATTTCGTCCTTATCGCGGTTCTTTCCCGCGATAACGACCTCCGCCGCCTCCTCGCCGACCTTTTTCAGGATTTTGTCCTCGCCCTTGTCGAACAGATAATTTGTATAGCTTCCGTCCTCGGGATTTTCCTTTCTGTCGATAACGACAGCCTGCTCGCGCGCGAACACATCGGACTTTATTCTTTCGTTTTTGTCCTCGACAAGCTTTCCGTCCTCAATCTTTCTGAAGAAACAGCTTCTGTTGCCCGTATGGCACGCGCTGCCCGCCGGATTTACAAGCAAAACAAGACAGTCGCAGTCGCAGTCAACGCGTATTTCCTTTACATACATATAATTGCCGGAGGTTTCGCCCTTTACCCACACCTCGCGGCGGCTTCTTGACCAAAACGTGGCTCTGCCCGTTTCAACGGTTTTCCCGATGGTGTCCGCGTTCATATAAGCGACCATAAGCACCTCGCCCGTTTCTATATTCTGCACAACGGCGGGAATAAGCCCGCTCGCGTCAAATTTCAGTGTGTTTATTATTTCTTCCATTGTATTTCCTCCGTCTATTTCATTTCCATCAGTTTCCAATTTTTTGCAAGGTAATCTATACCAGAGATTATTGTGAACGCGACCGAAATCCATATAAGTATATCCGAAATCAACGACGCGCGCACGCCCAAAAATCTCTCATACGGCAAAAGCAGCATAGCCGCGATTACCGCAATCATCTGCGTTACGGTTTTCAGCTTGCCCCACATACTCGCGGCGACAACCTTGCCCTCTCCCGCGGCAACTAGCCTCACGCCCGCAACCATAAATTCACGCGTAAGCACTATCATCAGCGCCCATACGGACATACGGTCGTAATACATAAGTATAAGGAACGCCGATGTTGTAAGCACCTTATCCGCAAGCGGGTCCACAAACTTTCCGAACGTCGTCGTCTGATTGTATTTCCTCGCTACATGACCGTCTACCGCGTCTGTCACCGACGCGAGAATAAACACTCCCAAAGCCGCGTAATGGCACACGGTATTGTCAATCATAAACAAAACCATAAATACCGGCACAAGAAATACGCGTATCATTGTTATTTTATTCGCTGTATTCATACATTACACCTCCGCCTGACCCGTTAGGTCGTACTCGTCCGCGTCCAAAATCTTTACCTTTATAATATCGCCCGCATTAACATCTTCCTCCGTGGCGAAATATACCTTGCCGTCAACATCGATGCTGTCGCCGCGGCTCCTGCCGCAGAACAAAAAGCTGTCCTCGTCATAGCCCTCAACAAGCACCTCAACCGTCTTTCCGAGCTTTGCTTTGTTCAGCTCAAGCGAAATACCCTGCTGTATCGTCATAAGAGTGTCAAGGCGGCTTTCCTTGATTTCCTCGTCTATTTGATTCGGGAAATCCGCCGCGGCGGTGTCCTCCTCCTGCGAATATGTGAAAACACCCATTCTGTCAAACCTCACTTCTTTTACAAACTCGCAAAGGTCGTTAAACTGCTCCTCCGTTTCGCCCGGAAATCCGACTATGATTGACGTTCTTATTGTGCAGTCGGGAATTTTCTCCCTGATGTATTTTATTTTTTCGAGCATTTCCTCCCGCGTTGTGCGCCGCGCCATTCTTCTCAAAATATCGTTATTTCCGTGCTGGACGGGCATATCTATGTAATTGCATATCTTATCATACCTTGCCATTGTGTCTATAAGGCTTTCCGTAATCGCCTCGGGATAATAATAATGCACTCTTATCCATTCTATACCGTCGATTTTGACAAGCTCCTCCAAAAGAGCGTCAAGGCTGTATTTGCCGTACAAATCCACACCGTAGCGCGTGGTGTCCTGCGCGATTAATATAAGCTCCTTTACACCGCTTTGCGCGAGACGCCGCGCCTCATCGACTACGTCCTCCGTTTTTCTGCTCCGAAAATGTCCGCGTATCAAGGGAATCGCGCAATAGGTGCAGTTATTGTCGCAGCCGTCGGCAATCTTCAGATACGCCGTGTACGGCGGCGTGGATAATATCCTCGGAAGCCTCTCCTCCGGAGTTCTGTCCCTATGTCCGCATATTACCTTTTTTTCGCCGTCAAACGCGGCGCGTATTACCTGCGCGATTTTATCGTAATCGCCGGTGCCGACTATCGCGTCCACCTCCGGCAGCTCAATCAAAATATCACTGCTGTATCGTTCCGCAAGGCAGCCCGTCGCTATGAGCAGCTTGCATCTTTCCTCTTTATACTGAGCCATTTCAAGTATGGCGTCTATTGATTCCTGCTTTGCGGACTCGATAAAGCCGCAGGTATTCACTATTATTACGTCCGCTTCGGACGGGTCGTATGTTATATTAAAGCCGTCCTCCGCAAGTATACCCAGCATTATTTCGGCGTCCGTCTGATTTTTCGCGCAGCCGAGCGAAACAAGACCGATGTTATACATAAATCTATTCTCCATATTCCTGTTTGATATTTTCGATACAGCTTTTAATATCCGAAAAGCTGTATCCGCGGTATATGAAATACCTTATACACTTATCCACGTTTTTCTTTTCAAAATCGCCTTTAAGCTTTTTCCTAACCAACGGCAAAAGGTCGTTTTCCTCATAGTCAAGCTCCGACACAGCCTCCTCGATATATTCCGCCGGAATACCCTTGCTGTAAAGCTCCGACTTTATACGCCTTACACCGTATTTTTTTAGGTTCTTTAAATCTCTCGCCTTTGAAAGAGCGTAGCTTCTGTCGTTCACGAAGCCGTAATCGCGGCAAAATTCAAGAATCTCCTCTATATCGGATTCCTTTGCGCCCGCTCTTTTCAGCTTATCCGCAAGTTCCTTTTCGCTGTGAGCGCGAAACTCCAAAAGCCGCAGCGCCTTATCCTTTGCCTCTTCAAGGGTCAATTCCCTTTGTTCCTTGTCATATCTCATAATTCAAAATAGTCAAATAATTCGCTGAAATTAATTCCGCCGATAATCTTATCCTTATATCTTTCCTTCAAATGCGTGTAGCCGCTCATCATCTGGTCGGACATTATGCCGTAATTGAGCGACATATACGCCTCGATATATGCCGAAAGATGGTCGCAGCCGCGGATAATTTGTCCGTCAATCGGATTGAATTTATCATCGTTGTATTTTTCGTTTACAATATCCGACGTAACCGTTTTTACCGCGCCGTTATCGATTATTTTCGAGTCAAACTCATTCTGAGTATAATACTCAATCTCGCCGTGCCACGACGGCGGCAGAAGAGGATATATAACCTCCTTCATCTGCTCGTCCTCTATTTCGCTGATGATGCTGTCCAGTCCCTTTACGCTGTTCTTGACGGGCGACACAATATCGCGCGTCAAAACCTCGGGCAGGTCATGGAAAAGTCCGGCGAAAAAGTTGTTTTGAAGTCTTTTTCCGCACGGATTGTCAAGCTCGAGCGTCATAAAATACGAAAGTATCGCCACGACAAGCATATGCCCCATAACAAATGTCTGCGGCATTCTCACCGCCTTTGACCAACGCTGCTGATACCTGAGCTTACCTATAAGCGATAAAAACCGCTGCAAATATTCGCTGCCCGCAAAATAACGAAAGCCCTTGAACGTATCGCACGCCGCCAGTCCCTGCGCCATTTCGGTCTTTACCTGCTCGATGCCGAAGGTTTCGGGATTCATCGGATATATAATTTTAAATTCCCAATTACTCGCGTGGTAATGCGCCGCCTTTAAAATCTGCTTTTCAAGAGACGAATAGTCCTTTTCGCGGTAATATCTTTCCATCCTACCGAAAAATCCGCCGCCGATGCCCTCCATATGCTCCTTTAATTCGGAAAGCACCCAGCTGTCAATCTGCTCTCCCTTTTCCTTGACAAGCTTGTGATAAATAGGCGGCTTTATATCCGTCAATATAATACGGTGGAAAAACTCGAAAATTCCGCCCTCGGCAAGCTTAATCCAATCCACTCCGTCACCCTCGCACTTCGCGAGAACATAGGCGTAGAACATCTTATGAGCCTGCTTGTCAAGCTCGGTAAACCCCGTCCAGGGACGGATATGGTCGTTCCAGCGCTGTATCGACGCCGCCTCGTACATCAGTGAAATAAGAGATTTTTTAATCATAGCCTATTCCTTTGTCACCTTATAACCATGCTTTTCAAGAGCCTTAACGGTTCTCTCGCCGTGCTCCTTGCCGCCGACCTCGCAGGCGATATGGATAATAGCCTCGTTCGGGTCAAGGTCCGCGCTCCAAAGGTCATACAGAACCATAATAATATTCGCGTTCTCGTCCGACAACACCCTCGAAAGATGCTCCAGGCTTCCGGGAATATCAAGAAGTGTTGTTCTGAACTTGAGCTTTCTCTCACGCGAGGCAAGACCAAGCTCGATAATTCTCTGAATAAAGCTCACGTCGATATTACCGCCGGACAGAACACAGGCTACCTTTTTGCCCTTAACGTCAACCTTGCCGTTCAGCACCGCGGCAAGCGGAGTTGCGCCCGCCGGCTCGACAACCTGCTTTGTACGCTCCAAAAGAAGAAGTATCGCGGCTGAAATTTCCGCGTCCGAAACGGTTACAACATCGTCGGCATACTTATTTATAAGCTCAACCGTATTTGTTCCGGGAACCTTTACCGCGATACCGTCGGCAATGGTTGTAGCGGAATCGGTGGTGACAAGCTTTTTCTGCTTGAATGACATACTTATAGCCGGCGCGCCCTCGGCTTGAACACCGATTATTTTAACGCGCGGATTTATCTGCTTTATACACGCCGCGACTCCCGCCAAAAGTCCGCCGCCGCCCGCGGGAACGATTACTATGTCAACCGTGGGCAAATCCTCTAAAATCTCAATGCCGAGAGTGCCCTGACCCGCCATAACCTCTATATCGTCATACGGGTGCAGAAATGTAGCGCCCTCCTTTTCCTGAATTTCAACGGCTTTGTTGTAGGCATCGTCATAGCAGTCGCCGTACAGCACCACCTTCGCGCCGTAGCCCTCGGTCGCGCTTACCTTTGCGATAGGCGTTGATTTGGGCATTACTATTGTCGCGGGAATCCCGTGTACGTGCGACGCGTAAGCCACGCCCTGCGCGTGATTGCCCGCCGACGACGCAACCGCCGAGGTTATTTCCCCTCTCTCGACAAGCGCCGCGATTTTATTTGACGCGCCCCTTATTTTGAACGAGCCTGTCTTTTGCTGATTTTCAAATTTCAAATATATTTCTCCGCCCGTCATATCGGAGAATGTTTTTGACGACTCGATTTTTGTTCTGTGAATCGTCGACCCCAAACGCTTTGCCGCAAGTTCAATTTGCTTTAAATCCAAATCCATTTTTTTACAATTCCTTTCGTCGGTTATCCTTATCGTATAATTATATCGCAAAAATACAGATTTTTCAATAGTTATCTTTCAATTCCTTGCGTTTTTTGTGAAAAGCGCATTTTGCGGGACGTTTCGCCGCCGCAAACGCGGACGTTAGCCTCCCTTGTTAAAGGGTCGGGCGGACCTCATTGACTTTGCTTTGCAAAGTCAAAAAGGTGGAGGGATTCGGCGCCCAATGGGCGCCCTCTACGAGGTGCGGGAATGAATCCCTCAGTCGCCTACGGCGACAGCTCCCTTTAACAAGGGAGCCTTGCAGAGCATAGACAGAAGTGCGGCGCAATCCCTCATCCGTCACCCACCTGCGGCGTGTGCCACCTTTTTGCTACGGCTACGAGCAAAGCTCTACGCCTACGATTTGCCTTGCAAATCGTTCACCCCCAAGGGAAGGCTAATCAAATTCACTGCAAACCCTAAGCCTTCCCCTGGGGGAAGGTGTCGGCGGAGCCGACGGATGAGGGACATACGGCACAAAAAAAACGGCAGCGGTTTTCCGCTGCCGTTTTCACACAAGAATACACTTACCAAAAGTAATATTCTCGGAGGACACTATATTAATAGTTTTAATAGTTCCAAGAAACAAGTACCATCGCAATATCTCTCGAATCAACCTTGCCGTCGCGGTTCAGGTCGTACTTTGCGAATGCGTCAACCGCTGTTGTGTCGGTTTCCTTACCGAAGTACGATACTACCGCGGACAAATCCCATAGGTCGATTAGGTCGTTCGCAACTATATCGCCCGCGAGGAAGGTTACGTCATCCTTAACGCCGCCCATTGCGTCATAGCTTTCGTCTATAACAACGGTATCCTCGCTGTCCATCGCGTTATTCCATACGGTTACAGCCGCGTCGTCCGTCGGAGTGATTGACGTTCTGTAGGTTCTGTAGCCCGCGCCGACAAATTCAAGCTTTGTCGCGTAATTCTTGGGCACGGTCGCGGTTGCGATATACGCGTTGTAATCCGTGCCGTCTATTGTAACCTGGTCATATGTCACATTTGAAACACCGCTGCCGAGATTGATTGTATCGTCGCCAAGGACATTGCTCAAATTAATCTGCATATCGGTATAATCCGCGATTTGCTCATCAACGCTGTTCGGGAATACCACGTTTATGGTAAGATTTACAGTGTCAAGTGAAAGCTCAATATCTGTAAGCTGAGCCGATATATTGAGGTTTCCGCTTGTCGAAGTGCTTGTCGAGCCGCCCACTGTGTAGGTCTTGACTATATTGTTATCAACGCTGTCCTTAACAGCCGCCTGAACCATGTTATCGCTGTAGGACGAGTCAACGCCGAACGAATCCACCGTACCCACGCCTGTGAACGTCACAATGCCTATCGCGAACGTCTCGCTGGAATCAACCGTTTGGCTTGCGGCGGAGGTGGTGTCCATATTAAACTCATACACCGTGCCGTCGGCGGTGGATGATGTAGTCATAGACACGCCGTTATCCGTCACCGGCTCAATCGTGTACGCGATTGCGTCGGAGGATTCAAGGTCGAACATAAGCTGCGCCGCCATGAATCTGTAAATATCGCCGTCGCCCGTAACGTTGATATAATACTTGCCCGGAACAACCGTTTCCGCTTCGCCGTCACCGTCTTCATCGGTCTTGTATGCGCTGTACGTCACGGTTATGTTCTGCGCCGAATCATCGGATGAGGTGCTTGCCAAATACAGCACCCACTCCGAAAAGCCGTTCTCTGTGGTGTAGGTTATTGTACTGTCGGTAGTTGATGTCGGGGATAAATACTCAACATTGCTGCCGTAGGTATGCGATGCCTGAACCGTATCAAAGCTGTCGCTCCACACCTTTTTGGCATCGTCCGGAAGCGTAACGGTAACGCTCGCCTCTATGCCGGAAAGGTCTATTACCTCGTAATCCGTGCTTATAACATCGCCGTTTGAATCCTTTAACGTATAAACTATACGCGGCTCTATCTCGTATGTGAGCTTCTCGGTTTCACTGTCATAGCCGCCGACGAAGGTGTCCTGTCTTGCGTATTCGATCGTTGTCACATCATCATTATCAACGCTTTCCACATACTCCTGCACCGCGGCAAGGTAAAGATTACCTATGCCGGCTGCGGTGATTGCGTATGTGTCCTCGGCGATTTCCGCTTCCTCGTCATCCTCGCTTTCGGCAACCAACGTGCCGCCGGTTCCCTCGGTCGCGTCATCACCGATAACATCGCTGACGCTCGTTATTGTATAGGTGCTGTCATCATCATCGCTCTCCACGGCACAATCCGCGCCATCAAGAACGAGATTCGCCAATATATCGTCAAGCGTCACGGAATCATCCGAAACCGTCACGGTCGCGCCGCTTGTCAAATGCAGCAGTCCGTCGTTATCGACGTAGTTCGACGCACCCTCGGCTACGGTATCGCTTACCGTGTACGATACGTCATCGATTGTGACGGTTGAACCGGACGCGAGGGAGATTGCGTCTTCAGATTCGGCGGTGGTTGTAACTACTGTATATCCTGTTGTGTAATCTGTGTTGTTAGAATTAACGGTAAATTCCAACTCCGCACCGTTTGCAACCTCTATAGCCACACCGGACGATGAAGAAATTGCGCCATAGCTAATAGTCGCCTCCGCACCGGATTCAAGCTTTATCGCTGTACCGGATGCGTTCATAACACTATAGCTGTAGCCGCCGTCGGTTGTAAGAGTAAGAGAACCGCCGTCCTCAACCGTTATAAGCGGAGTTTCAGTATTATCGCCTGATGTCTGTGAAATATTCACATTGCCGACCGTCAGCTTGCCGCCGTTTTTAACAACAAAGCCCTTTCCGTTTGCAAACGTTATATCTCCGTCCGCACCATTACCGGCAGACAGGTTTGTTGTACCCAAGCCGGTTCCGTTGCCGCTCAGAGTAAGAGAACCCTCAACGGTTACATTATCATTAAATTGATAGGTAATATTCGGTCCTGAACTATCACTGCTGCTATTCTGTTCAAGAACCACCGTCGAATTGTTACCAACTTCCAATCCGTTTGCAAATATAAGGTTGACATCTTTGCCACCACTGCTCCAGTTTTTTTGGATTGTAAATGTGCCTGAATTAGTAATTTCAATATCACTTGTTTCCTCTGACTCTTCTACCATTAAAGAGACTTCTTCTGTTTCTGCATCGCTACTTTCTGATGAACCTTTAATTACAACCTTTGAAGATATAGTTTCATCAGTATTATAGTTTGGATTTAAGCGAATAGTTATATCCTTACTATTATCTAAAACAAATGTAACACTGTTCTTATTTGTTATTGAGCCTGATGCGATACTCGTCAAAAGTCCTGCTACAGAATCAAACCCATTCTGATTGTCATTATCAGAACTAAATGTGCCGCTGCCGCCACCTGCATATGAACTTCCACCTGAAGTTGTTCCCGATGTATAGCTAAACCAAATATGTACATTTTTATCCGTTGCCGCAAATGCTGTGGTAGCACATTGAAAGACAAGAGCAGCACATAAAGCAAGAGGAATAATTCGATTTTTATTTCTCATAATTATATACTCTCCTATTTTACGGTGTAATTGTAATGCAATCCAACATTACATAATCAGCATCATATGCTCCTACAGTAA
>JAJQAT010000027.1:35408-52784 GCA_021203665.1 Bacillota bacterium | reverse complement strand
CTGCGACCAGATTTCCGACGCTATACTTGACGAAATATTAAAGGAGGATCCCGCGGCGCGCGTTGCCTGCGAAACCACCTGCACCACCGGCATAATCTCGATAATGGGTGAAATTACGACCAGCTGCTATGTGGATTTCCCGAAGGTTGCGAGACAGGTTGTTCTCGACATAGGATACGACAGAGCGAAATACGGCTTTGACGGCACCACCTGCGCCGTTGTTACCGCGATTGACGAGCAGTCGCCGGACATCGCTCAAGGCGTAAACTCCGGCTACGAGAACCGCGAGGAGGGCGGCTGCGACGATGAAAACTCGACCGGTGCCGGCGACCAGGGAATGATGTTCGGCTATGCCTGCGATGAAACTCCCGAGCTTATGCCGATGCCGATCTCGCTCGCGCACAAAATGGCGAAAAGGCTTACGGAGGTCAGAAAGGACGGCTTGCTTGACTATTTAAGACCCGACGGCAAAACACAGGTGACCGTGGAATATGACGGCGACAAGCCGGTAAGGGTTGACACGGTTGTTGTATCGAGCCAGCACTCGCCCGACGTGGATATAAAAAAGCTGCGCGAGGATATAAAGCGTGAGGTTATATTGGCGACGGTTCCCGCGAATCTCATCGATGAAAACACAAAGCTCTTTATCAACCCCACGGGAAGATTTGTTGTCGGCGGTCCCAACGGCGACAGCGGTCTTACGGGAAGAAAGATAATCGTCGATACATACGGCGGATACGCGCGTCACGGCGGCGGAGCGTTCTCCGGCAAGGACCCGACAAAGGTTGACCGAAGCGCGGCATACGCGGCAAGATGGGTTGCCAAAAACGTCGTGGCGGCGGGACTCGCAAGGAAATGCGAGGTTCAGCTTGCTTACGCGATAGGTGTGGCGCACCCCGTTTCGATAATGGTTGACACGTTCGGCACGGCGGCTGTTCCGGAGGAAAAAATAGAGCGCGCGATAGAAAGGGTGTTCGACCTTAGACCGCACGCGATTATAAACCGCCTTGATTTGAGAAAGCCGATTTACCGCCGTTTGGCGGCTTACGGTCATATGGGACGCGAGGATTTGGGTGTTTCATGGGAAAAAACCGATATGGTTGACGCGCTTAAAGAGGCGATTAAATTAAAATAAAGGCTGTAGGCAATCCGGTTTTGCCTACAGCTTTTTTAATTTTCTTCATACATCACGCAGAATGATTCCGTCGGATTTTTAACCTGTCTTTTCGCGTATATCGCAAGATTTACTCCGTCGCCGCCAATGTCGTTCTTTTTCAGAACATACATACCCGTTTTTACCGCGAGGTTTTCATCGGGATATTTTTCGGACTGCTTTTTGCAGAAGTCCTTATTCATATCGGCTATGCTTTGGGCGAATACTTTTTCATCACCCTTGTTAATCCGCGTGGCGCTTATGAATATATCCGTTCCGTCTATATGCGTGCTTACGGTTTCCTTCGGGCGAATATTACCGTTTATATGATTCGCGAACGCAAAGAGCAAGTCATCACCGGCGTCCAATCCGTACTTAAAGTTAAAATCAAGGAATCTGTCAAAATCGGTATGCAGCAAAACAACGCATTCACCGGTTTCAGCCGCCAGCTTTCTGAGACGTCCGAGCTGCTCATAGAACTTTTCTATGGTATAAAGTCCCGTCTTTTTATCGTAATCGAGCAGATTTTTGAACATTCTCTCGCTTTCGGTTTCCTTATCGGCTTGAGAAACGTACATCGTCATAATCTTTGTCGCGACGTTCAGCTCCTCGCACTCGGCGTCCTGCCACTCATTGGACTTATCAAAGCGCGTGCATACGAACATATAAAAGGAATCATCCGTTGTCATATTCGCGTTATACAGCACGTTCCACTTTTGGTTCTTTTCAAATTCTCTTTGGAATTTCATCGAAAATCCCTTGGTATTTTCGGGGCATACCTTGAATATCGGCTGCTTTTTAAAATGATCCCTGAACTGCTGTATATCGGAATGCACGTAATATCCGCTTTTGCCGGCGTTGTTCCTGAAATCCGGATTACTGCACCATTCGTATTTTATGGTTATAAGATCCTCGCTGCAATTAACGTGCATAACCTGCATCCAGTCCATCGCGAATTTCTCGGCAACATAGCGGATTATTCGGTATATGGCAGAATCGTTCGTCTTCGCGCCGGCGGATAACTCGAGAAATACCTCCATCATATCTCTTGATTCAAGCAGCTCGGAATTATTCGCGTCGTCATGAGTCTCGTAGGCTATCGCGTGACCGGCAGTCTCGCCCATTATACTCTCGTCATACGCCTCCCAATGCGCCTTTCCGTTCTTTTTGACGCTGTAAAGCGCTTTATCCGCCTTTTCAAACAAATCCCTGTAAGTCGGGCTTTCCTTAAAAGAGCTTCCGTAGGCAACACCTATGCTGCACGTCACATTATCGTTATCCGCGATGTAAAACTCGCTCATGCAGCCGACAATGGCGTCGGCTCTTTCAGCCGTTTCCTCGTCGCTCACGGCTCTGAGAAATACCAAAAACTCGTCGCCGCCGTAGCGTCCGACAATATTGCCTTCACCGGCGGTCTTTTTTAATATTTCCGTCACGCTCGCGATTACAACATCGCCGTAAAGATGACCGTATGTGTCGTTTACCTCCTTGAAATCGTCTATGTCTATAACAAGGAACGCATAATCGCGTCTTTCGGGATTGTCCCTTAAATATTTTTCTATTTTGTTCACCGCCGCGTTGCGGTTGTATATCTTAAGCACGGGGTCGATTTCAAGCTTCTGCTTCATCTCTTTTTCTTGGAGCTTTTCATCGTCGATATTGGTGATGCTTCCGTATACTCTGATAAGGGTTCCGTTATCATCGTATTCAAAATCCCTTTTTACGCGGTACCATTTCCATGTTTCATCGCCGTGCAGCTTCATTCTCGCCGACAAAAGCTTTTCCTTTGGGTCGTATACGTGGTCCATAAAGAATTTTTTGTCCGAGGGATGAAGCATTTCGTTTTCCATGTATTCCCTGTGATTTGAGATGTGTATTGTGTCTATATTATTCAAATCCTTTGACGGAACATACAAAACTGAGGTATCCTCAATCATATCATTCTCGAATACCATGCTGTTCGCGGTGCACATCGCCCTGGCGTATTTGTCCTTTTTGCGCGTTGCCTTAACAAACTTATTATATTGCTCCGTCAAATCCCAAAGAATACCCAAATACGTGCCGGAGTCATATTTGCAAACCGACATGGAAACACAGCATAATTCATTTTTTTCCGTGCGGCATTTGTAATACACCTTTACGCTGTCGTGATTTTGGAGCTTCTCCTCAAGGTCGAGAACGACATATTTGTCCTCCTCGCGTATATTAAGGCTGTCCGTATTTCCGCCGGAAAAATATTCATAATAATTCTCATTGGCATATACAATATCAAGGCTGTCACATTTTTTAAAAGCTACTATTCCGCAGGGCATTAAATTATATTCCTCATTCGGAAAATAATTTCTTTTCATTGTAATCCTCCCCTCTTTAAGAAACGTCAATGTCCCATCATTGTATTTTTATTATTTTATCATAAATTATCGGTGAAGTAAATATTTAAAATTCTTTTTTGCGCCGTAAATCAAAAAAATCAGTGTTTTTTCACAAAAACACTGATTAAAATTGTTCATAATCAACAAAGAGCCGCCGGCGTATGCTTTGTCTGTTACAAAAGAGATTTTATGTATATTTCCAAAATTTCGTCCCTCGTCGGACGCTTAAAGCTGTTCTTTACGCCGCCGGTGTTTTCGGCAATGTCCGCGTACATTTCAAGCTCCTCGCGCGTGAAGCCTTCCCCTTCGCCCAAAATCCGCTTTAGCGCACCTTTGAACTCTTCAACGCTTTCCATACCCATACAGGAGAGAATACCGCGTATTTTTTCGGGCGCGTATTTTTCGGTAAACTCCGTAAATTCTCCGAGCAGAAGTCCGTTTGCTCTGCCGTGGTCTATGCCCTTGAAATATGTAAGAGAATAACCCATCGCGTGAACCGCGGTAGTCTTTGTCTGCGATATAACCACGCCGCCGAGCATCGAGGCATACAGCAGCCTTTCCCGACATTCCTCCGTGAAATTGCCGCTTTCAAGGCTTTCAAACTCCTGCGCGATAAGTCTTACCGCCTCTCTCGCGATAACGTCGGACATGGGATTGGACCTTGCCGACATCATACCCTCAACCGAATGCGACAGAGAATCAACGGCTGTGTTTACGGTTGTTTTTACGCCGAGGCTTTTCATATACTTCACATCAAGCAGCGCGTATTCGGGGAAAAGACAGGGCGCGCCTATGCTCGTTTTCGTTTGCTTTTCGTGATTTGTAAGTATGGAATACGGCGTAACCTCCGAGCCTGTTCCGGCGGTCGTGGGAATATGAATCATGGGCAGCGCTCTGTTGCCTATATTTCCGCCGAACAAATCCTTTTTATCTATATCGGATACGGCAAGCAGAGCGATAGCCTTCGCCGCGTCCATCGGCGAGCCGCCGCCTATCGCGATAACAAAATCGACCTCTTCCTCCATTGCCGTTTCGGCGCCCTCGTATACGCATTCCACCATCGGATTGCTCATCACGCGGTCAAAAATCACATATTCCACACCGTTTTTTCGGAGCGCCCATATTACGTCGTCAAGTGCGCCGTTTTCCTTTGCGGAACGCTTTCCCGTGACTATAATCGCTTTTTTGCCTATATTGAAAATTTCGGCGTTGTTCCTTACACATTCCTTTTCCGCAATAACCTTTGTCGGCATATGAAAGCTCAATTTCATAATAATCTTCATTCCTTCACACAAATTTATATACATATAGTATATCACTGTTTTGCGGATATTACAACATATAAGCCGTCAAATTTCAGCTTAATTTTCTCTGCTCCAAAAGATTGCTCAAAGCCGCCGCGCTGCTTGAATGAATGCGTTCCACGGGAATATTGTTGCGCTTTGCCTCGCTTACGGCGCTTAAAACCATTTTATGCGACACGGTGTTTGTGAAAAGCACCATTAAATCCGGTGTGCCGAGGTTCTTTTTCAGCATACCGCTTTTCTTTGCGAATACCTTCGGCTTATATCCGTAGCTTTTGCAAATATCCTCATATTGACATACCATTCTCTCATTTCCGCCTATTATAACTATACTCATATCCATCCGCCTTTCCGGTTAGCAACAGCTAACCTATGGTTAAAAAAATATATGGGTTTCTTGTCGGTTAGTTTAGACTAACTAAGATTATAATAGCATAATATGCTTTCTTTGTCAATACCCTTAATTCAAAAAATCCGACAACGCCGCACGCCGTCGGATTTATGAAAGAAAAGGAGTGTTTTAATGCTGTAGGATTCTTATTTCGTTTATATTGTCAAGGAAACAAAAGCCGTAATATCCCTTTGACCGGATTTTATCGAGATATTTGGAAAGCTTTTTCGGCTTTTCATAAATTACCACGTCATATTCGCCGCGCATTTCCTCCGCCGCCTTGATAGCCTTTACGGCATCGGTTTTATCATACAAGAGAGCGATTCTCTTTTTCGCGTCGGGAATTTTATATCCCGCCTCGGTAAGCAGTGCGAAAATTCGCTCAAAGCCGATGGAAAAACCCACCGCGGGCACATTTTCGCCGGTGAATTTACCGATAAGATTATCATATCTGCCGCCGCCCGCTATTGAGCCGCGGAATTTATCGCTGACTATTTCAAATACCGTTCCGGTGTAATATCCCTGACCTCTTACAAGGGATATGTCAAACCTAATCGCGTATTTGCCCTCCGCAAGCTCCGTAACGGCATCAATTATCTTCTCTATTCCCTCTATGGAATCCTCTCCGCATATTTCCTTTACGCTATCAAGCGTGAGAGGATTGGCGAGTATTTCGGAGAATTTCGCTATCGCCGCGCCGTCCATACCCTTTTCCTCAAGCTCCGCCGCGACGCCCTGCGCGCCGATTTTATCAAGCTTGTCAAAGGTAATGCAAACGCTGTCAAGACTGTCCTGCGCGAAGCCCACATTTGCAAGAAGAGTTCTCAAAATATGTCTGTCGTTTATTTTTACCGTAAAATCCTTTATATCGAGCGACAAAAGCGCCTTCGCGGTGGTGTGGATAAGCTCAATTTCGGAATTTATCGAGGACGAGCCTATTATATCTATATCGCACTGCACAAATTCGCGAAGTCTGCCCTTCTGCGGTCTTTCCGCGCGGTAAACCTTATCTATCTGTATACATTTCGCGGGCAGAACGAGCTTGTCGCGGTTATTCGCGTAATATCTCGAAAGCGGCAGGGTAAGGTCGTACCTCAATCCCATATCGCATAAGCTGTCCGCGCCGCCGGCGAGGAGCGCCTTATTCAGCTTATCGCCGCGCTTTAATATTTTGAATATAAGGTTAAGATTATCTCCTCCGTCGCTCTTATCGAGATTTTCAATGTCCTCCACAGCGGGAGTCATTATTCTCTCAAATCCCGCGTCCAGGTATGTTGAAAGTATTTTATTCTGCAAATAATCTCTCAAGCGCGCCTCCTCGGGGAGGTAATCGTTTGTTCCTTTTACTGTTGTTATTTTCATCGGGTTTCTCCTTTAGACATTTTTATCATCAGCTCATACAGCTTTTCAAGAGCGTCGGTTTTCGCGAGCGGCTTAAGATTTTCGGACATACGCGAAAGCGTGTTTTTATCGCCTATCATAGACATTATTTTATCGTATAACACGTCCGGTGTCAAATCTCTTTCAAGAATAAGCGCCGCGGCGTTCTTGCTTTCAAACTCGCGCGCGTTCTGCTCCTGATGATTTCTCACCACATTCGGCGACGGAATCAGTATCGACGGTTTGCCGAGCGCCGCGATTTCGCTTACCGTTATCGCGCCGGCTCTTGACACTACCACGTCCGCCGCCGCCATACACTCAGCCATATTATCTATATACGAAACCACCCTTACGCTGTCCGTTAGCCGTATTCCCTTTTCGTTTATCCTGTTCATTATTTTTTCGTAATTTCTGTCGCCCGTGCCGAACAGCAGCTCGATTTTATCGTCCCTGACAATTTTATCGAGGATTTCGATAACGGCGTCGTTTATCCTGTCCGCGCCCAGGCTGCCTCCGAATATAAGCGCGAACGGCTTTTTTATCCCGAGCTTTTCGCGCGATTTTTCGCGGTCGGCTTTAAGTATTTCGCTTCTTACGGGATTTCCCGTGACCACGCACTTTTCCTTATGCCGCATATGATTTATTGTTTCCTCAAAGCTGAGCGCAAGATATGTGACATAGTCCGCACTGCCCTTTACGGTCATGCCCGGATACACGTTCTGCTCGTGTATAAGCGACGGAACCTTCATTGTCTTCGACGCCATCGCCACGGGACCGCTGACATATCCGCCAGTGCATACTATGCAGTCGGGTTTAAATTCCCTTATGATATTCCTGCACCTTTTCCTTGCCGCCGCAAGCTTGCGGAGCGTTTCAAAATTTCTTAAAATATGCTTCCTGTCAAAGCCCTGTATCTCTATATATTCGATATTATATCCCGCCTTCGGAACAAGCTTTGTTTCAAGTCCCGACCTTGTGCCGACAAAAAGCGCCTCAAAGTCCTTATCGCGCGCGGCGGCATAATCCGCGATGGATATAGCCGGATTTATATGTCCGCCCGTTCCTCCGCCTGCAAATAATACACGCATTATTATCCTCCTAATCCTTTACAGAATATCTCGATATATTCAAAAGCACGCCCATTTCCAAAAGCAGCGTCAATATAGCCGTACCGCCGTAGCTGAAAAACGGCAGCGACACGCCTGTATTCGGTATGCTCGAGGTTGCCACGGCGATATTCAAAATTGTCTGTATCGCAATGTGAGCGGTTATGCCGACCGCGACAAGGGAGCTGTATGTATCCGGAGCGTTAATCGCTATTCTTACGGCTCTTAAAATAAGCGCCGCGAAAAGCAGTATAACAACCGCCGCGCCCACAAGTCCGAGCTCCTCGCACACAATGGCGAAAATGAAATCGTTATACGGCTCCGGCAGATATGAGTATTTCTGGACACTCTGTCCCAAGCCGAGTCCGAATATTCCGCCCGAGCCTATCGCGTAAAGTCCCTGAGCGACCTGATAGCTTTCGTCTTGTATATCCTCGAACGGGTCAAGGAAGCTGGTAACTCTCGCCCATCTTACCTCACTCATGTTATATACCGCGAAAAGCGCGATAGGAGCGATTATAAGAGCGCCTATCAAAACAGGCTTAATCGGCGTACCTCCGGCTATCATAACCGATACTCCGATGCCCGCGATAACTATAGCTCCGCTCAAATGCGTTTCCATAAGCATAAGTCCGACTACCACAAGCAAAACGCCTATGTAGGGCAAATTACCCCCTGCCCTTTTCAGATTGTATTTGCCGTCGTCCACAAGCTTCGCGAAATACATGGCTATTACCGGCTTCATAAATTCCGACGGCTGAAGCTCTATTACCGGAGTATTCAGCCACCTTTTGGAGCCGTTATGCGACGCGCCTATTCCGGGAATAAGCACCAGCACAAGCAGTATGACGCAAACAATCATAAGCTTTGGCGCGAGCCTTTTATATGTATTGTAATTTATCCTCGACACGAACCACATTCCCGCAAGTCCAAGCACGGCGCACGCCAACTGCTTGATGAAAAAGTAATAGGAATTTCCGTATATTCTGTTGGCCGCGGGTGCCGACGCGGACAGGAGCATTACAAGTCCCGCCGCAAGCAGCAGTATTACTATAAACAAAAACGTGTAGTCTATATCTCCCGCTCTTATGATTTTAGCAGGCTTTTCCGCAACCGCTCGTGTTGTTCTTCTATTCTGTTTTACCGCTCTTTTGGGATATGCAGCTCCTGCCATCTTAATTTCTCCTCCCGATTAAACCGCGAACCAAGCAACGGCGCAAAGCACTGCCGTAACAAGAGTAAACACCGCGACAATCTTTTTTTCTTTCCAGCCGCACATTTCAAAATGATGATGCAGCGGACTCATTTTAAATATTCTTCTTCCCTCTCCGTACCTTTTCTTTGTGTACTTGAAATACGTTGTCTGCAAAATTACCGAGAGTGTTTCAGCCAAATATACAAAGCCTACAAGGATAAGGTGTATCGGCATTTTTAAATCAATCGCCATAAGAGCCGCAGCCGCCCCCAAGAAGAGCGAGCCTGTATCGCCCATAAAGACCTTTGCCGGATACTTGTTATACCATAAGAATCCCAAAAGTCCGCCTACAAGCGCCATAGAGAACACCGTCACACCGTACTCCCTAAACGCGATATATGAGACAAGCGCGAAGAAAATACCGACCACCGCCGTTATGCTTGACGCAAGTCCGTCAAGTCCGTCGGTAAGGTTTACGGCGTTCACCACGCCTACCACAACAAACATTACAAACGGTATATACAGCCACAGCGGCATTGTCCATTCTATATCGGTAAACGGAATTTTTATCGCCGTGTCAAGCACGCCCATAACGTACAGCGCGGCAACGTAAACCGCCGCAAGCACAACCTGCATTATGAATTTCTGCGGCGCGGTAAGTCCCAAATTGCGCTTTTTCACAACCTTTATGTAATCATCCACGAATCCGATTATACCGAATCCGAGAGATATTACAAACAGCACTATACATCTCGCGTACGTCGCGTCAAAATTACCCCTGACCGCGAAAATTATCGATGTCACAAGCAAAGCCGCCGCGATTCCGACTATAAACATAATTCCGCCCATTGTAGGCGTGCCGGATTTTTTTTGGTGCCACTTAGGACCCTCTTCTCTGATTTCCTGACCGAATTTCAGCTTTCTGAGCCACGGTATAAACACGGGTCCGAACGCGAGCACAGCCGCCAAAGCCACCGCGAACGCAAGCAGCGACAGCATAAGCATTTCCTTAACTGATTCCATTTTCCTATCCTGTTCCTCTCGTTATTTTTCTGTTATGGTGTTATACACCTCTTCAAAGTGCATTCCGCGCGACGCCTTTATCAGCACGGCGTCGCCCGATTTTATTTCCGTTTTTACATAATTGCACGCCTCAAGGGTTTTATCAAACGATATGACATTTTTCACGCCGTTATCCATTGCGCCGCGCGCGAGGTGTTTCATATTCTCGCCCGCCGTTATAAGAAGGTCGATATTGTTTTCCGCAACAACCGCGCCGAGCGAATAATGAGCCTGTGCGGCGAAGTCACCCATTTCAAACACATCGCCCAGAACCGCTACCTTTCTCATATTATCCACTCCGCCCAGAACGCCGAGCGACGATTTTATCGAATCCGGCGACGCGTTATAGCAGTCATTGATTATCTTTATTCCGTTAAAGTCCTCGACCGCCATTCTCATTTTTGTTGGCTTGAAGCTTTTTATTCCGGCGATTATGCCGTCTGTCGGGACGCCGAACTCGCGTCCGACGCATATTGCGGCAAGTGCGTTATACACATTATGCCCGCCCGGAACGGTTACCTCCGCCTTGTATTCTTTGCCGTCAACCACGGCTGTAAAGCGCGTTCCGTCAAGACCGTTATTTTTTATATCCTTTGCGTACACGTCGTTTTCGGGATTTTTTATGCCGTAGTACACAACCTTATATTCACCCATACCCTTTGTTTTTGAAAGGAACTCGTCATCGCCGTTCACAATAAGCGTGTTATCCTTTGTAAACAGCTTTGTAATCTCCATTTTCGCCTTGAAAATGCCCTCTCTCGAACCGAGGTTCTCTATATGCGACTGACCGATATTTGTTATAACGGCAACATCCGGCTTGGCGATTGAAACAAGGTATTCGATTTCACCGAAATGATTCATGCCCATTTCAAGAACAGCCGCCTCATGCTCCTTTTCAATATTGAAAACGGTCAGCGGAAGTCCTATGTCGTTATTGAAATTCCCCGGCGTTTTTAGGGTATTGTATTTCTCGGAAAGAACGCCGTGGAGCATATCCTTTGTGGTAGTCTTTCCGACACTGCCCGTGACGGCGACGGTCGGAAGATTATGCTTTGCCTTGTAATACCTCGCAATATCTCCGAGAGCCTTATGAGTATCCTCCACCTTTACGATTGTCTTGTCTACAAGCGGCTCGGTTTCCTTGTGCGTCAGCACTGCCGCCGCGCCCAAATCAAACGCCGCGTTTATGAAGTCGTGGCCGTCGAATTTATCGCCTATGAGAGGTATAAACATAAAACCCGTCTTGGTTTCTCTCGAATTGGTGGTGATGCCCTTTATTTCCGTATTTATGTCGCCCGAGATGAGCTTTCCTCCCGCGGCGTCGATTATTTCCTTAACAGTCATAGTCTGCATAGTAAATATAATTCATCTCCCGTTGTTTAATTACTCAAAAAACAGGGCGGTCATATTTCACCCGCCCTTTCGCTTACTTATTAAGGTGCTTATATACAACGACGCGCTCGTCAAAGTCGTGCTTTTCCTTGCCTATTATCTGATAGGTTTCCTGTCCCTTGCCCGCGAGGATTATAACGTCGTCCTTCTTAGCGTTGTCAAGCGCGTATCCTATCGCCTCGCGTCTGTCAACTATTACCTTATACCTCCCGCTTGTGCGTTTCATTCCCGTTTCTATCTGATTTATAATGGAAACAGGGTCCTCCGTTCTCGGATTATCCGAGGTTATTATGCTGAAATCGGACAGCTTACCCGCGATTTCACCCATAATCGGGCGCTTTGTATCGTCTCTGTCGCCGCCGCAGCCGAACAGGGTTATTACATCACCCTTGGCAAAATCCTTGACGGTGCTTATGATATTTTCAAGTCCGTCGGGAGTGTGCGCGTAGTCTATTATAACCGTATAGTCCGTATCGGTCGGGACAACCTCAACACGTCCGATAACGCCCGTCGCGTTTTCAAGTCCCTTTATGATAGTGTCCATATCGATTCCCAGCTGAATCGCCGCGCCCATCGCGCATATCGCGTTATACACGCTGAATCTGCCCGGTATCATTATATGAACGGGATAGGTCTTATTATTATACTCAACCTCAAAATCCGAACCGGACGCGGATATTTCGATATTTTTCGCCCTTAGGTCGCAGCCGTCCGAAAGACCTACCTTGAGTATGCCGCAATCGGAATTTTTCACTATCGTTTTTCCGCCGTCGTCGTCGAAGTTTACAACGCCCTTGTCGCTTATATCAAAGAGCTTTGCCTTTGCGGCAAGATAATTTTCCATTGTTTTGTGGAAATCAAGATGGTCGCGCGTAAGATTTGTGAACACACCGACGTCAAAATGACAGCCGTGTACTCTTTCAAGCTCCAACGCGTGGCTTGAAACCTCCATAACAACGCATTGCGCGTCACTCTCCGCCATTTCCGCGAAAAGCTGCTGCAGCTCGAGCGCGTTCGGCGTGGTCGGCGTGGTGCTTTGAGTTACGAGTACCTTGTCGCCTATGATATTCTGATTTGTTCCTATTACGCCTATTCTCATACCGGCGGTTTCGATAATGCTCTTTATAAGATAGGTTATCGTTGTTTTGCCGTTTGTGCCGGTAACGCCTATAAGCTTGAAATTCTTTGACGGATTTCCGTAATATTTACACGCCATTTCGGCGATTTCCACTCTGGAATCCTCAACGTACCACACGGGAACGTCAACCGTTATCTTATCCTGAGCCACTATAACAGCCGCGCCGTTGTCAACAGCCATTTGCGCGTATTTATGCCCGTCCGTTTCAAAGCCCTTTATGCAAACAAACACATTTCCGGGCATAACATTTCTTGAGTCATACGCGATGCCTGTTATATCTATATCATCATGCTCGCCGAGCCATTTTTCTCCGAGAAGTTCACTCGCTAACATTATATCTTTCCCCCTATCGCTTTAATCCGAAGTCACCTGACGGAATTCAACGCCTATCACGGTCGCGGGCGATACCTTTTCGCCCGCCTCGACACTTTGGCTTACGGCGTAAGCGCCGCTTGCCTCGCTGTGTCCGGCTCCGGCGACCTCAAAATTCAACCCTCGAAGCTCAAGAGTGTATTTCGCGTCGCTTACGGACATTCCTATCAAATTAGGCACCGTTACCGTTTCTTCCTCTTCCTGTTCCTCCGTGTACAAAATAACCGTCGATTCCTCCGCAAGCATCACGCCGGGCTTCGGCAGCTGATCGACAACAGTGTCGCCCTTACCCTTAACCGTCACGTATAAATTGCTGTCGGCAATCGTGGTTTTAGCCTCGTCTACGGAAACATCGCGCACGTCGGGAACCTCAACCTTAACATCCGGCTCCTCATCCTCGGTGTACTGCTTCTCGAATCCGAGATAATCCAATATGTCCTCTATCAATTCTCCGGCAATCGGAGCGGCAATGGTACCGCCGTACTTATTTTCAACCTGCGGCTCGTCAAGTATGATAAGGCATATTATCTCCGGGTCATTCGCCGGAGCGAAGCCTATAAATGAGGCTATACGCTTACCCTCGTCACGGTCGCCCTTCTCCGAGGTTCCCGTTTTTCCGCCTATGCGGTAGCCCTTGACGTAGGCGTTTTTACCTGTGGCGGTCGGCAGCGATACCACGGATTCAAGTATTTCTCTCATCGTTTGAGATGTTTCCTCCGATATAACCCTGCTCACGACCTCAGGCTCGTAGGTCTTTATAACGCCGTTTGAATTTCTTATTTCCTTAACTATATGCGGCTGCATTCTTTCGCCGCCGTTTATGACCGCCGACACCGCCGTGATAAGCTGTATCGGGGTTATCTGAAAGCCTTGACCGAACGAGCTTGTGGCAATATCCACCTCGCTCATCGTGTCGTGATAATATATGCTCGACGACTCGCCGCCAAGCTCCACATCGGTTTTTTCCGTAAGACCGAACGCGGTGAAATATTCCATAAATTTATCGCTGCCAAGTCTTAAACCAAGCTCCATAAACACGGGGTTGCACGAGTTTTGAACGCCCTCCACAAAGGTTTCCGCGCCGTGACCGTTGGTGTTGGCGCAGCTTATCTTTCTGTCAGCTACTATCTTATATCCGGGGCAATAGAACGTGGAATCCAAATCCACAACATTCTCCTCCAGAGCCGCCGCGGCGGTTATTATCTTAAACGTTGAGCCCGGCTCGTATGTATCCGATATGGCTTTATTCCACCACATTTTATTGCGCATCGCGGCTATGTATTCGTCGCTCGGGTTTTCCGGATCCTCTGTGGGACTCGGAGTGGCGTTCGGGTCGTCGCTTTCCTCAGTTTCATATTCAAAATCCACCGCGTATTTTTGGAACTGCTCAATATCATACGGGGAATTTGAGTCAAAATCGGGTTTTGTGGACATCGCGAGTATTTCGCCCGTTTTCGGGTTCATAACTATGCCCGCGCCGCCCTCCTTAAGCTCGTACTCCTGCACAGCCTCCTCAAGATATTTTTCAAGAAAATGCTGTATTGTTTCATCTATGGTCAGCACAACGTCGTTGCCCTTCGCGGCGCTGGTTAGGTATTCCTCCTGCTGCTCCTTTAGGGTGGTGCCGTCGGCGTTTTGGTTTGTTTCCACACTGCCGTTGCGTCCCATAAGCTCATCGTCAAAGGTAAGCTCTATACCCTGTATGCCGTTATTGTCATAGCCGGTAAAGCCCAAAATATGCGCGGCTATGTTAAAGGGATAATACCTCTTTGAGTCATCCTCAAAATAAATACCGGTGAACGCCTCCGCGGTTTCCTCGTTCACATCGGAATCGAGAAGCTGCTTTACAGCCTCGGTTTCCTCGTTTGAGATGCGCTTCTTTATCACCTGATAGCGCGAGCTTTTTGTTATTATGGTTTTTATCTCTTCCTCTTCCATGTCAAGCACGGGAGCAAGCTCGGACGCGATAATATCCGCGTTGCCGTTCTCCCTTATGTCTTCGGGGTTGCATATAAGAGTGTTGACGGAGGCACTCTCCGCGAGAACCTTTCCGTTTCTGTCGTATATGCTTCCGCGCGACGCTGTTATAATGCTGCTGCCCTGCTGCTGCGCCTTGGCCTTTTCGGAAAGCTCGTCGCCGCGTATTATTTGCCAATAGGCGACTCTCATTACAAGCGCCGCCAAAAGCGCCGTGACAATCAGCACCATTACAACGGTTCTTTTTTTTATTTCATTTAATGATGGCTTCATTAATTTATCAATTCCTTTTAATTGCTATACCTCGGCTCAAATTGCCTATTATCATTTTATGCTGAAGAACTGTACAATATTACTGCCGATTTTCTTTAACGCCGACATTACGCTGTTTCCAAAGCCCTCCACCTCGGACGCGGTTTTTTCCGTCACGTCGTCCTGCTTTACGTTTACATATATTGTCTGGTATTTTTCAGGTCTTTGCATGCCGAGCCTTGTTGTGGCTTCCTCCTCTATCTCGTCGAGGTCAACGCTCTGCTCCAGGTCAAAAATCATCTGGCTCGTCGCCGATTCAAGCTCCGCAAGCTCCTTTTGAAGCGTCGCAACCTGTTCCTCGGTTTCGTTCACGGTTACAAATTGGGAAATCATAAATCCCGCCGATATTGCTATTACCACAATAGCGCATATTCTGCGAATATTTTTACTTCTGCTCAGCATTTGTTCACGATTCCTCTTAACTATCTTTACTCTATTTGCTTGTGGTCTTTTTCTTTTTATCGGCTCTTCATACTGTTCGGGCAGCTTGTACGCCAAATTTCCGTATTCCACAACTATCTCTCCTTAAAGCTTTTCTGCGATTCTGAGCTTTGCGCTCTTGGAACGCGAATTTTCTTCTATTTCTCTTTGCGACGGCAGCACCGGTTTCCTTGAGATTATTTTTATCTCCGGCTTTCGTCCGCACATACACACAGGAAATTCCTTCGGACATATACATCCCTTTGCCGCGTCTTGGAACGCGTTTTTCACTATTCTGTCCTCAAGCGAATGAAAGGTGATAACGGCTATTCTTCCGCCCGTGTTAAGGCATGAGATAAAATCCCTTACCGCGCCCGAAAGCACGCTAAGCTCGTCGTTTACCTCGATTCTTATCGCCTGGAACACTCTCTTCGCAGGATGTCCGCCCTCTTGGCGCGCCTTTTTGGGTATTGCCGCTTTTATCACGTCGACAAGCTCATAGGTTGTTTCTATGCTCTTAACGGCACGCCTTTCGCAGATAAATTCGGCAATGCGCTTCGACCATTTTTCCTCGCCGTATTCGTAAAAAATCCGCGTAAGCTCCTCAAGGGAATATGAGTTTACGACGTCATACGCGTTTTTTCGCGATGATGTGTCCATTCTCATATCAAGAGCGGCATCGTGCATATAGCTGAAGCCTCTTTCGGCATTGTCCAGCTGATAGGAGCTGACTCCGAGGTCAAGCACCGCGCCGTCGATTTTCTCTATTCCGTTTTCCTTTAATATGCTCTTTATTTCGGCGAAATTCCTGTTTACAAGGGTAAATCTGCCGTCAAACTCCGCGAGCCTTTTCCCTGCCGCGGCGATTGCCTCTCTGTCGCGGTCTATGCCGATAAGGCGGCAGTCTTTGTTTGCGGATAAAATCCCGTGAGAATGTCCTCCGCCTCCGAGGGTACCGTCAACGTATATTCCGCCGGACCGTATCCCAAGTGCCTCTATGCTCTCCTCAAACAGCACGGAAATGTGTTTAAACTCCATTTTAATCCTCCATAGACAAATTTGCGAAATCTGTTAATTACGGAACCTACCTATATGTTAAGTCCGTATTTCAGTATTCCGTCCATCATAATGTCGTCCGAAAGATTATTCTGATAGCTCTCCCATTGCTCGCTGTCCCATATTTCAAGACGCGTATTGGCACCCACAAGCACCACGTCCTTTTTGAGCTGAGCGTATTCCATCAGCCGTTTCGCAATCGGCACTCTGCCCTGCTTGTCTATAACGGCGCTGGTCGCCTTGCCGAAAAACAAACGCACAAACGCCGCCGCGTTTCTGTCTGTGGCAGTCGGGAGCTGATTGATTTTTTCCGAAATTTTATCCCACTCCTCTTGCGTGTACATATGCAGACATCTGTCCGACATGGAACGCGTGACATATACGGTATCGGACATTTTTTCCCTTACCTTTGCGGGCAAAATAATTCTTCCGCGCTCGTCAAGCTGACGCGGATATTCGTCAACAAAGTTTACCATTATATGTCACCTGCCTTTTGATAGATTTATGGGTTTGATTTGCCGAACTGAGCATTTTTCATCCCAAGCGCTCCCATTCGCTCCCTATACCTCCATTTTACCCTAAATCAATCAAAAACGCAATAGCTTTTTTTCATTTTTTTCGATATATCCCATTCATTTTTCGTTTTTACTTGTAAAATTGAACCAAATAGGATATAATTAATTAGGTCACATTACCACATTCTACACATATGTTGTTATAATTTAACATAAACGCACACTATATGT
>JAJQAT010000027.1:0-35398 GCA_021203665.1 Bacillota bacterium | reverse complement strand
ACAAAATAATTTCATCGGGATTATTAAATTTTTGGAGGATATTACATATGGTAAATTCTGAGGACAAAATCATCCGTCTGCTTATGTCGGAATTTAATCTGCGCCGAACGCAGGTCGAAAGCACCGTAAAGCTTATCGACGACGGCAATACGATACCGTTCATCGCGCGCTACAGAAAAGAGGCTACGGGCTCGCTGAGCGACGAGGTGCTGCGCGGGTTTTACGAGAGGCTTAACTATCTGCGCAATCTCGAAAGCAAAAAGGAGGAAATTTCACGTCTTATCGACGAGCAGGGAAAGCTCACGGATGAGATTAGCGCGGCTATAGACAATGCCGCAGCGCTGTCGGAGCTGGAGGATATATACCGCCCGTACCGTCCGAAGCGCCGCACGAGAGCGACAATAGCCAAGGAAAAGGGACTTGAACCGTTAGCCGAGATTATAGCGGCGCAAAACAGGGGCGACAATATCGAATCAATCGCGCTTGATTTTATTGATGCCGAAAAGGGCGTTGAAACGGCGGAGGACGCGATAGCCGGCGCGATGGACATAATAGCCGAGAATATAAGCGACAACGCCGAATACCGCAAGGATATAAGAGTAAGAACCGTAAACGAGGGACTTCTTGTTTCAAAGGCGGCGGCAGAGGAGGACAGTGTGTACCGCCTTTATTACGATTTCGCGGAGCCTATTAAAAAAATAGCCAATCACAGGGTTTTGGCTGTCAACCGAGGCGAAAAGGAGGGTTTTCTATCCGTTAAAATAGATATGGACGAGGATAAGATACACAATTATCTTTTCCGCCGCCTCACGCCGAAAACCGAGGCGCCGTCAACGCGGTACGTAAAAAGCGCCGCTATGGACAGCTACAAGCGTCTTATAGCTCCGTCCATAGCCACCGAGATACGCAATATGCTCACGGAAAACGCCGAAGAAGCGTCCATAAAGGTATTTAATCAAAATCTTTCCGGTCTTTTGTTACAGCCGCCGATAAAGGACAAGGTCGTAATGGGGTTTGACCCGGGCTACAGAACGGGCTGCAAGGTCGCCGTGGTTGACGAAACGGGCAAGGTGCTTGACACAAGCGTGGTATACTGCACTCTCCCCCATCACGACAAGGACAAAGCGAAAAAGCAGCTCACCGATATGATTGCGAAAAATAATGTAAATCTGATTTCAATAGGAAACGGAACCGCGTCCAAGGAAAGCGAAATATTCATTTCCGAGCTTTTAAAGGGACTTGACAGAGAGGTTTATTACATTATGACCAATGAGGCGGGCGCGTCCGTTTACAGCGCGTCCAAGCTCGCCGCGGAGGAATTTCCGCAGTACGACGTAGCATTGCGGAGTGCCGTGTCAATCGCGCGCCGCGTGCAGGACCCGTTGGCGGAGCTTGTGAAGATAGACCCGAAATCAATAGGCGTGGGACAATATCAGCACGATATGAACCAAAAGCGGTTGGGCGAAGCGTTGGGCGGAGTGGTTGAAAGCTGCGTAAACAGCGTCGGCGTTGACCTCAATACCGCGTCGCCGTCGCTGCTCTCATATGTCGCCGGTATAAACAAGACCGTTTCAAAAAACATTATCACCTACCGCGAGGAAAACGGAAAATTCAACACGCGAAAGGATTTGCTTAAGGTACCAAAGCTCGGTGCGAAGGCGTTTGAGCAATGCGCGGGATTTTTGAGAATCACGGACGGAGACAATCCGCTCGACAACACCTCGGTACATCCGGAAAGCTATGCCGCGGCAAAGGAGCTTCTGAAATTACTCGGCTACAGCGAGGAGGACGCGCAAAGCGGAAATGTAAGCGATTTAAAGAAAAAGCTCTCCCGCGTTAATTCCGCCGAGCTTGCCGAAAGGCTCGGTATAGGCGAAATAACCCTTAACGACATTGCCGACAGCATTGTTAAGAAAGGGCGCGACCCGCGCGATGAGCTGCCGCAGCCGGTGCTTCGCAGCGATATTCTGTCAATGGAGGATTTAAAACCCGATATGGTGCTGACAGGCACCGTGAGAAACGTCATAGATTTCGGAGCGTTTGTTGACATCGGCGTGCATCAGGACGGACTTGTGCATATATCGCAGATTTGCGACAGATATATCAAGCACCCCACCGATGTGCTTTCGGTCGGCGATATTGTAAAGGTCCGCGTGCTTGAGGTTGACGCGAAGAAAAAACGAATTTCACTTTCCATGAAGGAGGCATAAATAATATGAAAGTAATCAGATTTACCAATTTAGGCATTAAATTTAATATAAACCCCGTAGCGTTTAAAATAGGCTCCAAGTCGATATACTGGTACGCGCTTATAATCCTGGCGGGATTTCTTTTGGCTCTGATATTTGTGTACAAGACCTGCGCCAAGCGCGGAGTGAACAAGGACAATATATGGGACATAGCGCTTATCGGTCTTGTGGCGGGCATTATAGGCGCGAGACTGTATTATGTGCTGTTCTCTCTGGACGAGTTTGACTCCGTGGCGGATATGTTTAAGATATGGAACGGCGGTCTTGCCATTTACGGCGGCATTATAGGCGCGTCGATTTCGACCATTATATACTGCCGCATTAAAAAACTCAGCATACCAAAGGTGTTTGACGTGTGCGCGCCGGGACTTTTAATAGGTCAGGCTATAGGCAGATTCGGCAACTTTGTCAACGCCGAGGTTTACGGACGCGAAACGGACAGCCTTTTCGCAATGTCCATAAACGCGGCTCCGGCGGTTCATCCGCTGTTCTTGTATGAATCGGCATGGAATATACTTGGTCTTATCCTCCTGTTGATTTACCGCGATAAGAAAAAGAACGACGGTCAGGTGTTCTGCTTCTATATCTTCTGGTATTCGCTGGGCAGAATTTTCTTAGAGGGCATGAGGGATCCCGAGTATATTTTATATATTATACCGAACGTGCTGGGCATATCTCAGGTTGTGGCGGGATTGTTCATTGCCGCCGCCGCGGCGTGCTTTGTGTACTTGCAGCTGATACCGAAAAAGAGCAAAACCGAATAGGACGTAATTTATAATACTGAAACAATGTATGATGAATATAAAAAAGCAGGCAAGCCGCTTCGGGTTTGTCTGCTTTTAATTTTATATGTTATTCGGCACTGCCGCTGTCGGATTCACTGCCGGTATCGGTCTCGCCGCCCGTTGTATCGGCGGTTTCCTTTTCGAGCTTGATATTGTCGTAATACAAATCGCCGCCCGCGGTTCTCATAAGCTTAATCTGCTTAATGCTCCTTGTTCTGTCATCTGTGAAGCAGCCGTTCGCCGAAATCACCGGTGTTTCGGTCGAAATATCCAAATCGGCGTTATAGCTGTCGCCGTGCGCGTAGTACGACACTATAACAACGTCGTTATCCAAGTCGCCCTCAATAACAACTCTGTACCATTTAGCGTCCTCAAGCGCAGTTTCCGAGAGCTGAATCGCTCCCGTTGTGAAAGAGCTGTTCTGATTCGCGCTGAGCAAATCAACCGATGATGTTGTATATACCGTATCATAATAATCCATCATATGGAAGAATGAGCCGCTTGTGTCATTTACGGACGCCTTGCCCGTTGCCGCGTCATAGTCATGCGCGGCGTTGTCAAGATAGGTTCTGAAATATCTTCCGTAGCCTGACGCGTTTGTTGACTTGTCGATATACATATCATATGTGAGCTTAAAGCAGCCCTCGCTTACAGCCTCGTCAAGCACGTATTCAACCGCCTTGTTTGCAAGGTACAGCTTAGCTGTATCGTTTCCGCCTATATCGGTGCTTATTTCCGAAGCGGTTACTGTCTTTGACGAATCCGCCGCAGCTTCAGCCGCCGTTGTGCCGTCATAGGATATAATCCACTTGTTATTTGTTGTGTCGTCCTCCATAAGGAAGCTTTCGCTTGACGTGAATACCTCCTCATATGTCACGTCGGGGTCAATCGTCGGCGCAACTGTCGGAGTTGGCGACGGCGTAGGCTCCGCCGTAGGTGAAGGCGACGGGGTCGGACTTGCCGTAGGCGACGGGCTCGGACTTTCGGTCGCGTTCGGGTCAACCGTAGGCGTCGGCGACGCGGTCGGAGCGGCTGTTGCCACCGCTCCGGATTCACGCTCCGCCGCATCAACTATCGGAACCATGCCCTCAACGCTGTCCCAAAGGTATACCTTTAGGTTATACTCTGTCGGGTCGTTTGTGAACGTTAGATCCTCCTCGCCCTGTACTATACTTTCGCTTATATCGTCATAGGTGTTTGCCGTTCCGGCTTTAACCTCTACCAAAATTCCGTTTTCGTCATACAAAGCGCCGATTACCTGCGCGTTGTTGCCGGAATAATTAACCAAATCATAATCCACGCTTACGGTGTTATCACTAATCCCGGTTATAGTAACCGCCGTGAAATCGGGGGTTTCCTCGCCCTCGATAAACTGCGTAACCTTGATTGAATCGATACCGTTCGGCACCTCCCATGCGGGCGGCTGTCCGCCGCGGGTAAATCCGAACGTAACAGAATCTATGTCCTCAATGGTAAACTCGGTCGAATCACTGTACGTATAATCGGATAAAATTAGACTTCCGTCAAAGTAGAACGCCTTTATTTGCTTCGCGCTCGGGTCGAATATAACCTTTATATTCTTTGTATATGTCGTGTTTGAACCGGTAAATATGCTGTCCGCGGTGCCGTCCTCGTCGCTGTCAATCCATGTTTTGCCGCCGTCCGTGCTTACCCATGTTACATAGCCGTTTGTCCAGCCTATACGCAGATAATCGCCGAATTGAATATATTCAAAATTGCCGTCCCTGTTTACCGCGCTGCCGAAATACCAATCCACATCGTATGTTATCAGCGAATCCACGGATTGAAGAGCGTCAAATGTCTTTGTGGCATAATATTCCGCGCCCGGCTGTGTCGGATTGTACAATATGCGGTCGTTTTCGCTGTCATATGCAAGCTCCGCCGTATCGGTTCCGGTCTGTACCCAATCGTCCACCGTTGAGGATGTCATGGGAACATTTTCCGTACCGGATTCATATACCGTCTCGGTTTCTCCGCTTATGGTTGTTTCATATACATATGAACAATCTTTCAACGACGGTGAACCTGAAACATAATCCGCAATCTCATTTGTTTCATATTTCAACGTTTTAAAGCTTGCACCGTTTAAATCAAAGCTGTACTGATATGTTTTACCCTTTTCCCACGAACTGTTACAGCCTGCCAATGTTATAGTTGCAACATCTTGGTTATAGTCAAATTCAATCTCTATATCCCATCTTATCTGGCTTCTGTTCAACGGATTATCATCACCGTCTGCTAACAATGTCCATGCGCTGCTTACAGACGATTCTTCACCGTCCGCCAAAGCAAACATAGTTGAAACTCCGGAGGTTGTATGATATTCAATAATATTCAATATATTATTTCCGTCCGTATCAAGAAGTTTAAGCTCTGTGTTATATGTATGTCCGTCTATCCAAATATAATTGCCGGTACTGCTGTCTTTGGAGCCTCCTGTTGTAAACTTGTACGAAAGAATTGCTTTATTGTCCGAATACGGCTCAAAATCCTTATGAAATTCTACCGGAACAGTTGCTTGTGTCAGCGTAAATGCTGCGGTTGTGCTTGTTCCCGTATAGCTTATTGTATCATCAGTTGTATTCGACGTTACAAAAACATCGTCGCCGGTCATATCGGTGGAATCAATCGGCTTTACCTTTACGATACACTGCGCGCTTAGTCCGCTGTCCTCATTAGTCGCGGTAATCGTGGTTTTGCCGTAGCTTACACCGGTTACAACGCCGTCCTCGTCAACAGTCGCGACGGTTTCGTCCGCCGATGTCCATGTGAGGCTTGTGTCTGTCGCGTCGGAGGGAGCTACGGTCGCGCTGAGCGTCTTTGTGTAACCCATTCCGATGTCTATGCTCTTATCCGCAAGCGTAACGCTCGTTACGGGTGTTGAATACACCTCAACGGTACAGCTTGCGCTGATTGTTCCGTTTGTTTCGTCCTTTGAGGTTGCTGTAATTGTTGCGGTTCCCTCGCCCACGCCCTTTACAATTCCGTTTGCAACGGTCGCAACGCTTGTATCGGACGAAGTCCATATTATGCCCTTTGTTGTCGCGTCGGTCGGAGTGAGCGACGCGTTTAGGGTATAGCTCTTTGTCCTTTCAACCTGAATAGAGCTCTCGGAAAGCGTCAGTCCCGTTACCGCGACATCCTCGCCCGTCGAATATGTAACTTTCGTGTAGGCAACCGCCGGCGCGAGATAGTTAAGCGTCTCGCCGCTTTCGTCCGTGGCAAGAGCCGCGGAGCCTATGTAGTAGCTTGTGTGTGTCGGCTGATTGTACGCAACGTTCTGCCACGCCACCGACATACGGTACTGGCTGTCGTGCATAAGTGTTGTAAGTCTGTAGTCACTCGGTATGGTTGACATATATATTCTCAGTGCGTCGTCGCCGTATCTCATTATGATTTCCTCACGCCAGTCGCCGAAAAGGTCTGCAACAAGGCAGGGGTTATATTTTGTATCATTATTTGAGCTTGCGCCGTAAAGAGTGTAACCCGACGTTCCGTTATAGAATCTTAATGTCGTACCCGCGCTGACGGAATAGCCGTTTGAATTGGTGCCGTCCTGCGCATAATATTTACCTATAAGAGTATCGTCCAATATTTCACGTCCAAGGTCGCCGTCCCAATATACAAGGAAGTTACAGCCGCTTCTCGAGCTGAACACCGGCTTTGCCGCAACCTCATTACCGTTCAAATCTACCGCGTTGTCGTGACCCGAATCCCAACCGAGCGCAAGACCGCTTTCCGGATTTGCCGCCGCGTACGCGTCATCAATATTGTCCATAACGCCTCTGCCGTTATCACTTGAGGTTGTAAGCACTCCGGAATCCCAGAAATGCTCACCCGTAGCCGCGTTTCTTAAATCCATAGCGTAATATTTATAGCCCTCGCTGTCCTCCTTAACGGAGAATACCTCCTGCTCGCCGTCATTGTTGAAGTCGCTCATATGCATAGCATCGCCGTGACCCAACTGTGTATTGCCCATAACGGTTTTTCCGTCATTGTCAAGTGCGGCGGAGCCGTAAACTATTTCGTCACAGCCGTCGCCGTCTATATCGCCTATTGAAAGGTTATGATTGCCCTGTCCGTATAATGACGATTCTCCGCTTGACGAGCCGACATACTGCCATTGCATATTAAGCTCTTCGCCGTCCCATGTGTACGCACGGATTACAGCGGCGGCATAATAGCCTCGGCACATAATAAGACTCGGCGTAACACCGTCAAGATAAGCTACAGCCGCCAAGTATCTTTCACTGCGGTTAAACGTACTGTCGCCCCAGCTTGAAACCGTGTCATACGGAATGTATTCGGTTGTGGCAAGAGCCGCGCCCGTTGCGCCGTCAAATATTGTCAAATACTGTGTATAGGGATTTTTACCCTTTTGACTTCCGCTTGTACCTATAAACGATGTCGTGTTGCTGACATTTCGTATTTCATCGGTATCGCCGGCAAGTGATACGTACTCGCCGCCGTCCTCGTTCCAGGTACCGTCCTCGTTTACGGTGTTTTGTCCGTCCTTTGAGCCGGGGGCGGTTTTCATTGCCACCTCGGCATAGCCGTCGCCGTCAAAGTCATAAACCATAAATTGTGTGTAATGCGCGCCCGCGGTTACGTTGTAGCCGAGGTCGATACGCCACAGGAACGTGCCGTCCATCTCGTAAGCATCAACAAACACTCTGCCGGTGTAATCCGCGCCCGCGCTGTCCTTTGAATTGGACGGATCCCATTTCAATATAATCTCGTACTCGCCGTCGCCGTCAATATCGCCGACGCTCGCGTCGTTAGCGGTATATGTACAGGTTTTGCTTGAATCCTCATCACCCGCGAACGCGGCGGAATTTAAAAGCGTTCCCGGATTCTGTATAGCTACGTCCATATACGCCATTGAGTTGTATTCACTGTATGAGGCTACCGATGAGCTTGAGGTCGTGTTGGTATTCCACGGCGTTACAGCCTCCTCGCCGGACGCGTCCGCGCCGTGTTTTACAACCTTGTATTCGCTTGTGGTTGTTCCGTCGGAATCGGTATAATTTGTTCCGGACGCGTTTTCTGTGGTATATATCAGAGTATCATCCCTATAAATATCATACTCCTGCGATGTCAAATCCTCATCGCCGAGCAAACGCCAGCTTAAATAAACGCCGCCCGTAACCTTAACCGCCACCAAGCCGCGGTCAAGCTTCTCCATTTTGCGCTCCGTCGTTTGGTACGTCGGCGTATTCGCTTCCGCGGACGCGGCTATAGGCACCGTGACAAGCGATGCCGCCATAGACGCCGAAAGCAAAATGCTTAAAATTCTTTTCCTCATCTCTTTCTCTCTCCTTCTAAAGTTTATATATATAGTATAATTTTACAACATTTTAAGATTTTTCTCAATACAAAAAACAGTGTATTTGTCGTAAAACTATACAAACTTTTCTTATTTTTTTTGTGCAAATTTACCTCGACTCGATTTCAACGCCGGTGTAATAGTATTTCAAGATTTCCTCATAGCCCATCCCCTGCGACGCAAGGTAATTCGCGCCGTACTGGCTCATGCCCACACCGTGACCGTATCCCTTGACGGACATTGTTATATTGCCGTTTTCGCGCGTCAGCTCGACATTTGCGCTTGAAAGCGAAAATATATTCCTAAGCTCGCTTCCCTTTATATTAACTCCGCCGACGTCAAGCGATATAATTCCGCCCGCGTCGGAGCGGGTTATATTTGACACAAGCTCCCCCGTCCAGTCCGTGCCGGAGACATTTTCATCGATTTTGCTCTTAAATTCCTCCTCGCTGAGCGTCAAATTACTGCTGTACTTCGGCGAAAGCCTGTCGCCCTCGCTCTCGACGCTTTGCAGGTACGGGACATCCGCGCCCCACACGTCAACCGCCGCCTCGGTACTGCCGGACGAGGTGGAATGAAAGACGGCGGATATAATTTCGCCGTCGTACGTCATTATCCGCCCCGCGGTTTCCTCGACAGCGGCGCTTATTTTGTCCCAATTTTCATCAGCGTCCGCGCCCCAGCTTGCTCTGCGCTCCTCCTCGCTTATGTACGCCTGACAATGCGCGGAATCGGTGCATACCGTCGCGCCGTTATGCACCTCCGCTGTGTTTCCGTTTTCCGCGTCCTCGATGCGCGAATACAGGTATGTCCGCGCCGCGACCGCCTGCGCCTTTAACGCCTCGGTTTCAAAGTCGGCGGGCATTTCCGCCGCGACCACGCATTTTAAATATTGATTTATGTCCATATCCTCCGCGCATCCCGCGTCCGCGGAGTACACGCTCACGCGCCCGCTTTCAAGAGAGCCGGTGTTTTCTTCGCCGCCAAGTCCCATAAGCCACACTATCGCCAGCGGCAAAAGCAATGTTATGAATATCACCGCCGCGATTGTAAATAATACCCTTTTCATATCCTCACCCACGTTATTCTATGCGCTTTCGCGCATAAAAAGAACTCCCCAATAGGGGAGCTCTTTGGTTAGGAATTATTCTGTTGCTTCTGCCAAATCGGCTGAAACGATTTCATACAAGGATTGAACAATACCCTTTGCGTCATCGCCGGTACCGTAGCCGGAAAGCATAAGCTGGCAAGCCAGGATGGCATTGCTGTAGTGGTTGTGGTCGCTGAAGCACGCTATAATCGCCTGTGCCGCAGCGTCCGCGCTTTCATAGCCGTTAGTCTCGTAATCCGCAACATACGCATTAAACGCAGCGTCCGCCATCTTACCGATGTCAACAAAGCCTATAACATTTTCATCATACGCTTCATCGCTTGCATCGGATCTTTCAGCGTATATACTGCGAACGATTACATCATATGAATCTGTACGGTACGATGTAAATGTGTTCGTGTCGGAATCATATCCGCTTTCATAACCGCCGCCGGTTAAAGCACCGTGAGGTGTATATGAGTTAAGAATTACCTTTGCGCCCATTGCCTCGCACGCGTCAATATAGTAATTGAAGTCGTCTTCAAACGAGGAACCCATACCGTTGGTACCCATATCGCCTATCATTACATAGTCGCCCGGTCTGATTTGAGTAAGGATTCTGTCCTTAAGCTCGCCGTTGGTGTAATATGTGCAAAGGTTTCTGCCGCCGCGTCCGTTGTTTGTAAATGTCGCAACATTCGCCAATGTGTCTCCGGCATAGGTTGAATAATTATTATACAAAACGTATGCCCATGAGCCGTTATTTGCGATAGTCGAGTCACCTATTGTGTAGATGTTAGGTGTTCCGCCCGCCTGCTTATCAGCCTGCTTCTCGATTACTATTGACGCAACACTTCCGCCCGAGAACGTAAGGTCAAGAACATCATCGATTACAGGAATATCAAATTTCAGTTCCGTAAGTTCAGTCGGAGCATTACCATCATCATCCAACAGTATATAACCCGAAAGGTCTGAGCTTACATATTCCGAGGTAAGTGAACCGGAGTATGTAACTGTTACCGTATAAACCTTAGCCGCCGTAACATTCGCCTTGAATGTGAACGTGCCTGTCAGGTAATCGCTTGTCGCATCGTCTTCGCTTGCCGTACCTGCCGCCGTCGGCGAGCCGCTTTCAATACCGTAGCCTGCCGATTCGCTGTATGTTGTGCTCGCGGTAACAGCCGTGTAGCCCTCGACAACAGCACCATCATCACTTGTACCGAAGTCGAACGCAAGACCGTGAATTGTAACCTTTAGCGCCCTTGTAATGGTTTCTTCGTTTCTGTTTGTGCTTGTAGCGCGGATATAAATAACCGTCGCCGTTGCATCAGATGATACCGTAAGGGTTGCCGTTTCGGCATCGAATGTAATGCCTGTAGGCATACTGCTTGTTATCTCGTTTACATTGTTCTTGTCGTATACCGAGTATGTTATAGTTTTACCCTCTATATCTATAGTTGTATCTTCATCATCTTCCGAAGGACCTACCACCTTAGCCGCATATGTGTACTCTTCAGACGTACCGTCTGTAAGCGGAATAGCTATACTTGTCGCTCCCGAGGTAAACTGAACGCTGTCCTGTGAGCTTGTAAGATTTAGAGTGATTGTCTTTGTTACGCCGCCGATTGTGACATTTATCGGAAGCTCGCCCGACGGAGCGCCGTAGTCTACCGTAAGAGTAGCGGTGTGCGTGTCGGTCGAATCCGGAGTAATTGTCAAGCCGGTTGTGTCCGTAACGGAATCGGCAAATGCCCATGTAGCCTCGCCTATCATGTCATAGCCCTCTGTTGAAAGAGCTTTGGCTGTAATTGTTGTTGTTGAAGACTCGTCATCCTCCGCTTTCGGGATTGAAATTGTAGTGTCGGCAGCGGTAATTGTGAAGTCGTCATCGCTTATTGTCGGTATGTACATCTGTACATCGTTAAAGTCAAGCTCGCCCTGTGAGCTGTCCGGAGTTCTGTAGCAGAGGTATACCGGAGCCGTTGCGCCCGTATTTACGAATGACAATGTGTCGAATTCGCCGAGCAATTCGCCGCTTTCCTTATCATAAACCTTAGCATAGCAAAGCTTTGATGTTACGTCAGCCGACAATACAACCGTATACCACTTGCCTGTAGTCGCGCTGCAAATTGTGTCGCCGCCGTTTAAGTTAAATGCCGAGCCTGTAAAGTTAAACGAAATTGCCGTAGCGTTATCGCTCCATGTTACGGGGTTATCCTGCTTGAATAGGATTGATGAACCGCTGTTATAGAATCTTACATCCTGTGTGATTATTACCTGTCCGGTAGGAGCGCTGTCAAGCTTATTTACAGCGAAGCTCGAGGAGTTTGTTCCCGTTGACTTAAGCTTGAAGAACTTTCCGTCATCATCGCTCTGGATATATAAGCCTCTGCCGCTGTTGCCGCCGTATGCCGCCCAGTCGCCGGTGATTATATCCGTAGCCGACTTGTTGTCAGATGAGGTTGTAGCCTGATAGCCTACTATATCATCGGAGTAGTTATTAGCATCCGCCACATACTTATAACCTGCTTTCGGAAGATATGATCCGGTGTCGGATGTCGTATCGGGGATTATAGCCATCGGCTCTGTTATGGTAAGAGTTTCGCCGTTATATGTAACCGTAGCCTTAACAAGTCCGTAGAAATTGAATGACTGGCTCTTAAGAGCAAAGTTTACGGTTGTCGGATCGTCGTCATCGTATATTACTTCAGCGTAGCTGTCGCAGTAAATATTTGAATCCGCCGAATCCGTTGTAGCACTGTCACTGCCTTCATACGCCTTTGAAGCAATATCTCTGAAGCCGAGGAATTCCCAATCAACGTCTAAATCTGTTACTCTCGAATCCGGATTTGCCGTCAAATCGGTTCCGAGCTCGCCAACAATCTTTACCGCTATCTCGTTATCCGCCGCGGTGTCCGCATCTTCACCCGCTGTGGGAATACCGTTTGTCGGGAATGATGAGAATTCAAGCGATACCATAGGCTCGATATAGTCTTCATCCGCACTGTATGACGCGGTATATTTTACATTCGCGGTCAGCGGTGTTGCCAAAACGTCTTCTGTTGAATATAAGGTTTCGGTATCGTCGTCCTTAAGCCAACCGTTAAAGATATATCCTGTTTTATCGGTGTCGGGAACGCTTTCAAGGCACTCGCCGCTAAGCGCGGACAGTATTGTAGTAGTACCGTCAACATCGAATGTAGCCGAGTAGTATACGCCCGAAATGTCTCCGTCTATAACATCGCGCACCATGAAGTTATCAACACTTACGCTTGCGCTTACATTTCTGGGTTCAGCTATATGCACGCCTCTTACGGCAGTTGCCGAGGTCGAGCCCATAGCTACCTGTGTTTCCGCAAGGTATGTTGTATTTCCGTCAAGCGATGTGATTGTAAGCGTAACGGTGTGATTGGTGAAGTCCATTACCGCCTTTACGTGCGCCCAATTTCCGGCTGTGTAGCCGCTCGTCAATACTGACGTGTTTGTTCCGTCAACCGTATTCACAGCAACCCCGTCTGCCGTCTGATACAGATTGAATATATATGTGGAATCATAGTTGCCGTTGCCTATAGGGGTTGATTTACTTGCGGTATCCATTATGGTAATATGGCTTCCGGTTCCCTTAGAGTTGAAATCGAATTCCATAACCGCCTGATTATCGTCATTAAGCGTTTGAGCCGCATCATCAAAGATGTAATATGTCGTTCTTGTTCCGCTTCCGCTTGTGTTTGTAAAATTAAAGTACAAATCTATATCGGAATTGCTGTCTGTTTTTATAGATAAATCACTCGCGGCATACGCATATTGCGATACCCACTGTGTACCATCCGCCAAAGTCAATGTATAAATACTGCTTGAGTATTCCGCAGTCTGACCGGATGTTTCGTCCTCAAAGTCAAGAACATAGTAAACCAAATCCGGATCTATTGTAGCCTTCGGTGTCGGCGAAGGTGTCGGCTCTGTCGTCGGTGCCGTTGTCGGAGCTTCGGTAGCTTCGCCCGCGTCCGCCGTCGGGGTCGGCGCCTCTTCTACTGTGCCGTCTACCGATAGGCTGAGGAGCGGAACCATCGTGTCAAGACCGTCCCAAACCATTATTTTCGCCGCCTCGTCTTCCAAATCATACGCAACCGTGACTGTTCCCTCTATAAGAGAAATATCGTCAAGTGTTACGCTGCTCAAGGTGCCGTCGCTGTAATACTTCGCAACAATAAGCTTCGCATCCTGCTCAGCGTCATATGTAACCTTGATACTGCCGTTGCTGTAGACAATACCGTTTTCAGCGGGAGCTGCGGAATAAACCGCGATGCTGCACAAATCCGGGCACCATGAATCATCGATAGTTCCAACCTCAATCGTGTTGTCGCCCGCGTTCAGCTCCACACCCTCAAAGGTGTATGTGAATACGTCCTTCGCGCTGGTAGAGTCGGAAACGATTGTCCATACATCAGCGTACGCGCTGCTGTCCGTCTCCGGAAATTCAACTATTGTACCGTTCACGTTTAGGTCAACGCGTCTCGCATACGCACCCAAGCCGTATACGGCTATGTCATATGTGTCCGCCGTTTCAACATTAACCGTGAACGTGGCTGTTCCCGCCGTTGCGCCGTTATATGTCGGAGGGTCAACACCTTCGGTAAGTCCCGAGCCGAGCGTGCCGATAGCCGTTACAGAAACGGTTTCTCCGCCGATTGTGACTTCTCTGTCGGTTGTGCTCGCGCCCTGTGACAGAACCGCGTCGTCCGCAAGATACGTAGCGAGCGCGTCAGCTGTGGTCTGGCTCGTAAACGTCGCCGCTTCGGTGTCGCTGTCCGATTCGGTGTCGGTCGTTTCGTCCGCCGTGTCGTCTGCCATGAGCGACACTGTCGGATTTTCGACGTCCTCGTCCGCGCTTGCCGCCATGGGCAATGCCGTGAAGGAGCCGATTGCCATTGATAATGCCAATATCAATGACAGCAATTTCCTTTTACTTTTCATTTTGAAATCTCCTCTCTCTTTTGATGCAAATTGCCCAAAGATTTTCTATATTTTTATTTTTTCAAAATTTTTCACAAAAAACTCTTGACAAATTCTTTTTATGTTGCTATAATAATACCGTTGTTCGCACCTGTGGCGGAATTGGCAGACGCGCCAGACTTAGGATCTGGTGTCCCCGACGTGAAGGTTCAAGTCCTTTCAGGTGCACCATAAAATCCTGTCGAGCTTTCGGCAGGATTTTTTTGTTGGCAAAGCTATTTACGTATTTTTCGGGTTTGTTTTTAATTTTCGGTTGATAAATTTATAACGGTGTGGTATAATACAGGCATGGATATAAAATATAAGGGCAATAATTTGATTGTCAGGGGACTTAGGGATTTTAATACGGAGCATATATTTGACTGCGGGCAATGCTTTCGCTTTAACCGCATTGGCGGCGGGACGTATTTCGGGATTGCGAAGGGCAAGGCGCTTAAAATATCGCAATCGGGCGATGAGGTTACCTTTTTTGACACCTCGGAGAAGGATTTTTACGAAACCTGGTTCGACTATTTCGATTTGGGGCGCGATTACGGCGCCGTAAAGGCGGAGCTGTCGCGCGATTCGGTTATGCGGGATGCAATATCCTACGGCGGCGGCATACGCATACTCAACCAGGATTTATGGGAGTCCGTTGTGTCCTTTATTATTTCGGCAAGCAACAATATACCGAGAATAAAGGGCATTATAGAGCGGTTTTGCGCCGCGTTCGGCGATGAAATCGAATACATGGGCAATACATATTATTCCTTTCCCGACATTTCCAAAACCGCGTCGCTCACAAAGGACGATTTGGCGGTTATACGCGCGGGATTCCGCGATAAATACATCATGGACGCCGCGCGCAAATTCAACAGCGGCGCTCTGTCGGAGGAATATATAAGGTCTCTCTCGACGCCGGACGCGAAACACGCTCTTATGACAATAAACGGTGTCGGAAACAAGGTGAGCGACTGCATACTCCTTTTCGGCTTGGGACGATCCGACTCGTTCCCCGTTGACGTATGGATAAAACGCGTAATGGAATACTGCTATTTCGACGGCGAGCAAAGCATCGAAACGATTTCACACTTCGCCGAAGAGCGTTTCGGCAGTATGGGCGGCTATGCCCAGCAATATCTCTTCTTTTACGCGAGAGAGAACAAAATCGGCGTGAAATAATGCCGCGCGGCTTACAAAATCATTATCCGCCCACAGATATGATTCGTTAAATATTGTGGGCTGAAAGGCAGGGAGCATAATGTTGGTTGATTTGAAAAGAATTGTAGCGTATATATGTCCGTTCTGCTCGAATATATCCTCAAAGGCTTTATCGATATTTAACTTTTCGGGTTCGGAAAAGGTTCAGCTTATATGCCCCACTCACGGCTGCCACGAAACCTGTGTGTATATCACTCAAAAGGGCTCAAAATACAAGCTTGATATTGAATGTCCGCTTTGCGGCGAAACTCACACGTATTCAATATCGAAGGAAAATTTTTGGAACAAGCCGTTAATCACATACAAATGTCCGGTCGCGGGCATAGATATATTTTTCGCCGGCGAGCGCAGAGAGGTCGAGAAAACTCTTGACGAAAACTCGGACGTGTATTCCGACGTGATGGATGATTTCGACGATGACGACGACCCGCCGTTCGACCTTATGTACGCCATAATCGAAAGGCTTCACCACCTCAAGGACAATCACAAAATCTCATGCGTGTGCGGAAGCTCCGACGCGGAATTTAATATCGTAAACGGAAATATCGTTATTACCTGCGCGAGATGCAGACGGTCAAGGGTAATAGAGCCGTCGGAGGAAAATCTTATAGGTCTGCTCAACGCGCGCGCGATAATAATAGGAAATGGAAAATAAATTTATTTATATATATTTATTAATTTTAAGGAGGAAATTTAAATGTTAGTTTCAGCAACAGAAATGTTAAACAAGGCTGTGGCGGGCAAATACGCCGTAGGTCAGTTTAACATCTACAACTTGGAATGGACAAAGGCAATACTTCAAACGGCGCAGGAGAACAATTCGCCGGTAATACTCGGAGTATCCGAGGGCGCGGGCAAATACATGACGGGATTTAAGACCGTTGCCGCGATGGTTAAGGCTATGATGGAGGAGCTTAATATCACGGTTCCCGTGGCTCTTCACCTTGACCACGGAACATACGAGGGCTGCTATAAGTGCATCGAAGCCGGTTTCTCGTCGGTAATGTTCGACGGCTCCCACTTCCCCATTGAGGAAAACATAGCAAAAACCTCGGAGCTTGTAAAGGTTTGCCACGAGAAGGGCATATCCATAGAGGCTGAGGTAGGCTCAATCGGCGGCGAAGAGGACGGCGTTGTCGGCGCGGGTGAGATTGCCGACCCCGAGGAATGTAAAAAAATCGCCGACTTGGGCGTTGATTTCCTTGCCGCGGGCATAGGCAATATCCACGGCAAATATCCCGCGAACTGGAAAGGTCTTGACTTTGACGCGCTTGCCAAAACAAAGGAGCTTATCGGCGACCTACCGCTTGTTCTTCACGGCGGCACGGGTATTCCGGCGGATATGATTCAAACCGCCATATCCCTCGGAGTTGCTAAAATCAACGTAAACACGGAGTGTCAGCTGTATTTCCAGGAGGCTACGAGAAAATACATCGAGGAGGGCAAGGACCTTCAAGGCAAGGGCTTTGACCCGAGAAAGCTGCTCGCTCCCGGCACCGAGGCAATAAAGGTTATCGTAAAGGAAAAAATGGAGCTTTTCGGCTCGATAGACAAGGCATAATTTTGTAATTAAAAATCGCCCCTTATCATAATATTTGATAAGGGGTGTTTTTATGGTTAATAAATTAAAAATCTTTGCGGCGGCGATTTTTGTGTCGGCGCTTTACAGCGGCATTTTGGCTATGCTTTTATCCCATTCGCCTTATACCTCCGCGATGTCCTCCGCCGGAGACAGCGTTTCGCTGCCGATAATAATGTATCACAGTGTGCTGAGGGACACGGATTTATCCGGCAAATACGTAATCACGCCGGAAGCCCTGGAAAGCGATATAAAATATTTGCGCGAAAACGGGTATACCTTTGTTTCGGCGGCGGAGCTTATCGACTTTACCGACAATGACGGGGAATTACCCGATAAACCCGTTATGCTCACGTTTGACGACGGGTTTTACAACAATTTGGGATATGTTAAGCCTATACTTGAAAAATGCGGCGCGAAGGCTGTTATATCCGTGGTCGGCAGCTATACGGACGAGTATTCGGAAAGCAATATAGCGAATATGACCTACGGCTATCTGCGTTGGAGCGATGTGTACGATATGATTTTAAGCAGCCGCATTGAAATAGGAAATCATTCGTATGACTTCCACTCCAACGCCAACGGCAGAAACGGCTCAAAAAGGAACAAAAGCGAAAGCCTTGAGGAATACAAGGAAATATTTTATGAGGACACCAAAAGGGCTCAGGACCGATTCTTAACCAAAACGGGGTTTTCGCCGGTAATATACGCGTACCCATTCGGCGCGTACAGTGAGGAAACAACCGATATTTTAAAGGAAATGGGTTTCCGCGTCAGCTTCATATGCAGCGAGGGCATAAACAATATTTCCCGCGACGGCGATTCTCTGTTTCTGCTCAAGCGCTATAACCGTCCGAGCGATATATCGACCGAGGATTTTTTCGGGGAAATATTGAATTAACCGTAAATACAAAAAGCGTCCGCTCTCAACCGCGGACGCTTATTCGTTTATTTTCCTTTTTTGGTGAGCATATAATACTCCACAAAATCATAGTTTTCCAATTCCTCGTTGGTTTCGGTATCGTTTGTATACCAAATTCCCTCGCTGTCATAATGACCCATCGCGTTTATCTGCGGTATCGACTCGCTGATTTGGGATGTGAAATTACCCAGCTCGTTCTTCGGCATATTTATTGTATCGAGAAGCAGGTCCGAGAGATAATTCGGACTTGTTTTAACATCCGAGCGGCTTTCTATATCGAAATTTGCCCATATTACAAACGGCACCTTATACCTTTTTTGCAGCTCCTCCGATGTGAGGTTTGAAATCGACTGACCGTACAGCTCCTCGTAAAACTGCTGCTCTATCGCCGGCTGATGGTCGCCGAACATTACCACAACAGTCGGCTCGTCATAGCTTTTAAGATATGTTATCAGCTCCTCAAACGCCTCGTCGCTCTCCTTTATAAGCGACAAATATTGCTCCGTTTCCTTGTAATGTCCCTCCATATCCGTAAGGGTGACCGTCGGGAACTCGCCGCCCTCATAGGTGTATCCGCCGTGATTTTGCATCGTGACGTTGAAAATAAACATCCTGTCATCGTCGTCCTTGTCCTCAAGTCCGCTTATGACCGCCTTATATGAGGTTCTGTCGCTTATATAATTGCGTATATATTCCCATTCGCTTTCATCGACCAGCTCGTCAAGATTTTCAAGACTTATAAAATCGTCGAAGCCCATCAGGTCGTATACCTTGGTTCTGTTCCAGCCGCTCGCCAAATACGGGTGAATCGCGAGCGTTTTATATCCCAAATTCGACAGGTAATACGGGAGCGAAAAATCATACTCCTTTGAAAAATACTGCAAATACGGCGTGGAGCCGTTCGGCAGCAATCCCATCGAAAGTCCGGTGAGAAATTCAAATTCGGTGTTGCAGGTATATCCTCCGAACGGCGATACCAAAAGCTGTCCCTTAACGGTGTTCTTTGTCATACTGTTTATAAAGGGCATATAGTCCTCACTCGTTTCGAAATCTCCCACAACGCTTAAATCCGAAAAGCTCTCGTTCATGATTACTATGATATTCGGCATATCCTCCTCGGCGATAAGCTCGGTTTGCTCGGTTTTGTCGGGCTGCGCCGCCGCAAGGAGCTGCGCCGCGTCCTCCTCGTTATACCCGTCCGGCTTGCTCAGCATCATTTTACGCACATTTATATAGAAGCTGTACAGTGTTCCGTGCATATTGTTCGCGTGATACTGGTCGAAAACATCCGTGCCGTAATCCGTATAATCAATGCTCGCGAGGCAAAGCATGAATATAACCGCGTAAGCCGCGCCGCTTACCGCAAAAACGGTGTTCTTAAATCTGAATTTGGGCGTGAACGAAAACTTAGCGATAAGCGCAATCACCACAGCCGCGATAACCGTCGCCGCGATAATGGGGTAGCGCATCTCAAAGGTATAATTTTCCGCCACGTTCGCCGCTGTTCCTATTGCAAGGAAATCGCTCGGTATAAGCGGCGTGCCGCGCAAAATATTTACCACAAAGCTCGCCATGTTGAATATATACGCCAAAATCGTCGCGATAATCGCCGAGTAACGCATACTCCGCGTCACGGCGAGAATAACCGCCATTACCGCGAGATAGAACAGTATATTCACAAAATATATTTTAAACGAATATTCCGCCGCGCCGGAAAGCACCATAGCAATCTGCATACAGAAAAACGGCGTAAGAGCGAACAAAAAAACGGAAATCGCCTTATACAGCTTATCGGATATTTTTAAATCGACAACAGTCAATCCCCATATGCCTATTACCAATATATACGACGTGATATACAGGAAATAATTAAAGCCGTCGCTGTCTGTGAATATGCTTGTGTTGACGCTTATAAACGTCCATAAAACCATCGACAGCACCGAACCGAACACTATCCACGGCCACTTTTTTAATGACACCATTTATCTACTTCTCCTTTATGACCTCAACCGCCTTTTGCAGCTGTACATCGTCCTCGTAATCTATCATCGAGGCATACATATTTTCAAATTCCTCGGGCATTTCCACCGTAATATCCGGCTCTATGCCCACCTCGTGTATGCAGATGCCGTTCGGCGTGTAGTATTTTGACGTTGTGAAGCTTATTCCGGAGCCGTCATAGAAGGTGTATACCTTTTGCACTATTCCCTTGCCGTAGCTTGTGGTTCCGATAACGGTCGCCCTGCCGTAATCCTTTAATGCTCCGGTGAGTACCTCGGACGCGCTTGCGCTGTTTCCGTTGATTAATATAACTATCGGTATATCCTCGCACTCCGCGTCGGAGCTGTAATATTCCCTCTCGCCGTTTTTATCCTCCGTGTAGGTTATCGTTCCCTCGGGAAGCAGCATATCGGCTATATCGCACACCTCTGAAAGCACGCCGCCGGGATTGTCGCGCAGGTCGATTATAAGCCTTGTCATACCCTCGTCCTTAAGCTCGTAGAATTTTTCGCTAAACTCCGAATACGTGCTGTGCTCGCCGTTTTCGGACTCCATATTAAACGAGGTTATTCTGATATAGCCTATATCGTCCTCAAGCATTTCCGCGTTTACGGAGTCGGAGGATATGTCGCCTCTCTCAATGTCAATATTCAGCTCCTCTTCGCCGCGAATCAATGTTATATTGACGCTTGTTCCCTCCTTGCCGTTCTTTATGCTGTTCACGGCGTCGCTCATGCTGTCGCCGTCATATTCCACGCCGTCAACAGCCTTTAAAATATCCCCGGGCAGCACTCCCGCGTCGTAAGCCGGACTGCCCTCAAACGGCGCGACCACCTCTATTTGGTTATCGTCGTTCACGCCGACAATGACGCCTATTCCAACGTACCCGTCCTGAATATTTTCAATATACGACGTAAATTCATCCGCGGAATAATAGCTTGTATATGGCTCGTCAAGCGCGCTTACATAAGCGGCGGCGGCAGCCTCGCGCAGCTCGTTTTTATCGTAATCGTACAAATAGCTGCTGTCAAGAATTTGCTCAATGCCCTTTATCTTATTGTAAAAAGCCGCGTCATCATTCGCCGACGGCAAAAATACAGAGGCGGTGTCCTTTACATACGACGTTACGGAGCAGCTTACAGCCGCCGTTACGACAGCCGTAATCACGGCGGTCAGAGCTATTGTCTTTTTATTTCCCATACAAATTTCTCCTTCAAAAAAATATAGGGGGCTTTTAACCCCCCAAAGTCTGTTCTCATATCTTCATAGAGTTTGATTCGAGATATTTATGAACCATCATAGCAACCTTAAACACAATCGCCTGATCGAATTTTCTGAGATCGAGACCGGTAAGCTTATAAATCTTTTCAAGTCTGTATACAAGCGTGTTTCTGTGAACAAAAAGCTGTCTTGATGTTTCGCTTACGTTTAGGTCGTTTTCAAAGAATTTGTTAATTGTGAGAATTGTTTCATCGTCCAGGGTTGATATATCCCCCTTTTTGAATACCTCCTGGAGAAACAGCTCGCACAGCTTAATGGGCAGCTGATAAATCAATCTGCCGATGCCGAGGTTATCGTAATTGAGAATATATTTTTCCTCATCGAATACCTTGCCGACCTCAAGCGCGATTTGCGCCTCTTTATAGGCGTTGTTAATCTCGTCTATATTATGCGCCACCGTGCTTACTCCGACGCATATTGTAAGCATCGTTTCCGCGCTTACCGTATCAACAATCTGCTGAGCCGTTTCCTCAAGCTTTTCCGAGGTTTCTACCTCCTTAAGCTCCTTAATCAAAACGATATTGGCGGAGTCTATATTAATAAGGAAATCTTTTTCTTTGTCGGGGAACATATTCCTTAAAACATCGTAAATTTCGTTTTCGCCCTCGTCGAGAACCTTTATATAAAACACCGCGCGCGGTATGTCTATATCAACGTGAAGCTCCCTCGCTTTTTGATGAAGGTCGAACGATAAAAGATTGTCGAAAATGATATTTTGCATAAAGTTGTTTTTGTCGTATTTTTCATCATAATAATAACGGACATTGTTCGCGGCAACAACAAGCGCGTTGCAGCAGTACTTCGATGTCTCGTCCGTGCCGTCGACATATACAATGTACTCCGAATACGGCTTGTTTGACATGGAGCGCACGGTATATCCGTCCTTAAACAGCAGCTTGTCGCTGTTTGCCGCCGCGTATACCAAATCCTCAATCACATCCGTGTTCGGCTCGGCGCCCGTGCTTGCCAATATTAAGCCGTGCGAGTCCACAATGCCGAATCTTTTCGGGAAAACATCCGCCATTTGCGTTACAATATTCTGAAAAGCCTTGCTTATCATTTTCATTCCTCCGATTTCCTCAATATAAATACACCAATATGCCCATATATGTTTATTATACATGAAAATTGTCATAAATGCAAGAGCGGATTAGCAATTTTTTTGACGTTATTGATAAAATTTTATCGTTTGTTTAAAGAAATAAATCCGAAACGCGTCATTTCGGATTTTATCATAATTAATTTAATAGGGAGTTTGTCTTACACATATTTCCTAAGCTGCTTCAGCGCGCTTTTTTCCAATCTTGAAACCTGCGCCTGAGATATGCCTATTTCCTCCGCGACCTCCATTTGCGTGCGGCTTTGGAAAAATCTTAAATTCAGTATATGCTTTTCCCTTTCGTCAAGGTGCTTCATCGCCTCGCTGAGCGCGATGCTCTCGAGCCAATTTTCGTCAAGGTTTTTCGTGTCCTTTACCTGGTCCATTACGAAAATCGCCTCGCCGCCGTCGTGATATATCGGCTCGAACAGAGAAATCGGCTCCGCTATCGCGTCAAGCGCGAATACAACCTCCTCCTTTGGCAAATTAAGCTCCTTTGCTATTTCCGATATTGTCGGCTCCTTGGAATTCATGCTTATCAGCTTTTCCTTTATGTGCATCGCCTTATACGCTATATCCTTCAGCGAGCGGCTCACCCTGATTGAATTGTTGTCGCGCAGATACCTGCGTATTTCTCCGACAATCATAGGCACCGCGTATGTCGAAAACTGCACGTTTTGACTTAAATCAAAATTATCTATCGCCTTTATAAGTCCTATGCACCCGACCTGGAACAGGTCGTCAACATTTTCTCCTCGGTTGTTAAACCTCTGTATAACGCTCAGCACAAGCCTTAAATTTCCTTTTACAAAGGTTTCGCGCGCCTGCATATCTCCCGCTTTGATTTTTATGAACAATTTGTCTTTTTCCTCTCTCGAGAGGACAGGAAGCTTCGATGTATTTACCCCACATATTTCCACTTTGTTTGTCATATCTCTTTCCTCCTTGATTTAAGCCGCCGCGCGCGGCGGTTATGTACAAGATATGACGCGTTTTATGTAGTCAGCTCATTTTTGCTATTTCCTTTTTCAGTCTGCCGATTATTCGTTTTTCAAGTCTGGATATGTAGGATTGCGAAATTCCGAGCAAATCGGCAACCTCCTTTTGCGTTTTTTCCTTTTCGCTGCCGAGTCCGAAGCGCAGCTTCATTATCTGCTGTTCCCTGCCGGACAGCTTTTCAAGCGCCTGTGCCAGCAGTGACTTGTCAACCTCGTCCTCTATGTTTTTGCAGATTACATCGTTATCGGTTCCGAGTATATCGGAAAGCAGCAGCTCATTCCCGTCCCAATCGACATTCAAAGGCTCGTCTATGGATACCTCGCTGCGGGTATTGGAGTTTTTCCTGAGGTACATCAATATTTCATTTTCAATGCAGCGCGACGCGTATGTCGCGAGCTTTATATTTTTCGTCGGATTGAATGTGTTTATCGCTTTAATTAATCCTATCGTGCCGATTGATATTAAATCCTCGACATATATTCCCGTGTTTTCAAATTTTCGCGCAATATATACAACAAGGCGCAAATTGCGTTCTATAAGCGTTGATTTGACCGACATATCACCCGACGCGAGCCTTTCTATCAGCTCCGCCTCCTCCTCCTTTTTCAGCGGCGGCGGAAGAGTGTCGCTCCCTCCGATATAGAAAATTTCATCGCATTTCAGCGGATTTGTACCGGCAAACATAAATTTTGAACTGATTTTTCTTAATAGCTCCATTTCCATACTCCTTTTTTATTTTTACAATAAAGCCGCGTTTATGAGCGCATGATACTCGTCGCTTTTTGAGAGACTGCTCCCGTAAATTCCTATAAAGGTCTTGTCAATCGTTTTATTTTCCTCCGGAATCGCAACATTGTCGGCGAGAAACGCGAACAATATACCGGTCGGATTTCCTATGGAATTAAACGGTATTACCCACAGCTTCATATCATCGGCATGATTTTCTATATCGGAAAATTCATAATCAACTCCGAACAGCTTTTTTGCCTCTTTCCATTCAATAATACTCACGCATTTACCCGTTACCGGCTCCTTTAGCAGGTTTCCGCTGTCAAACAATGCCGAAACGGTTATTGTTTTGTCGTTATGTGTCACATTCATAATATAGTATTTTTTGTTTTTCCTGTTTTTAAACACCCTTACGAAAAAAATCATTAATAAATATGATGCCGCGAACAGCAGTGTAAAGGTTTTTGCCGGCAGGTCAAAATACATAATTCCGCCCTTCAGCGCGGCGGTGGCTCCGGCGGCGGACGACAGCAAAATCATCGAAAACATCATTATTCCGCCGATAAGCGTGAAATAGACGAACTGGCGCAGTATCTGCTTTCTAAGCTCAAAAAACGCCGTAAACACCATCAAAAGCACCGATACCGCCCGCAGTATATACGCCGCTGCCGCCGATATTTCCGCGCAGAATATAACCGCCGCCGATGCGCCGCCCTCAAATGCCGCCGCGGCAATCCGCTTTTTCCTAATCTTGACCTTATTGACCGCTTTGCCTATAATGTACAGCATAATATATGCCGATACAAAATTCACGGCAAATATAACATCGGCATATACAACCATAACCTCACCTCTAAAAGGTATTATACTCCTAATAATATGCGAAAAATGTCAAAGTCGGTTGTCGAATAAAAAAAATATTTCGACACACAAAAAACAGACCGGAATTAATTCACAGTCTGTTTTCACGTTCAATTATTTAATTTCATATCCGCCCACCGGACGTATCGAAAGAATATGGCACATATTCTCTCCGAGAACGGACTCGATTTTGCTCTTAAATTCCTCCAGCATATCAAACGGCACAAACGCCTGCACGGTACCGGCAAAGCCGCCTCCGTGTACGCGGTACGCGCCCCTTTCGCCGAGGATTTCGCCGCAAAGCGCCAGCGTGAGCGATACCGCCTGATTTTTCGGCATACTCGGCGCGAACACATTCTGAAGATACATATATGACGACTGCCCCGACTCCCTCACGAGCCTTTTGAACAGCTCAAAGTCGTTATCCCGCAATGCCTTAACCTCCGCCTGCGCTCTTTCGTTTTCATTGAAAAAGTGCAGTGCGCGCAGAACCGCTCTGTCGTTATGTATTTTCTCACGGATATTTTTTATATTATCCATAAATTCCCGCTTATCGACCTCGCGAAGATATTCCTTGCCGAAATATGCGGCAACCTCCTTCATATCGGCGGGAACAGCCGCGTATTCATTTGTTAAATCCGCGTGGTCGGCGCCGGAATCTATTATGCAAAGCGCGTGACCGTGCTTTTGCAAATCAAAGTCAACCTTGCTTACAACAGGCTCCTCCGTGCTTTTGAAGTCTATCGCCACAACGGAGCCGACGGATGACGCCATCTGGTCCATAAGTCCGCTCGGCTTGTCATAATACACGTTTTCCGCAAATTGCCCAAACTTGGCTATTTCAATCGGACTGACCTCGCCGTTCGCGAACAGACCGTTGATTATCGTTCCGACAAGCACCTCGAACGCCGCCGAGGACGAAAGTCCCGAGCCCTTAAGCACGTTCGACGTGGTGTACGCGTCAAAGCCCTTTACCTCGTATCCGTTGTCAACAAATTTTTTGATAACGCCGCGTATCAGCGCGATTGCCTTATCAAACTGCTCCTCGTGTATTTCAAGGTCGTCAAGCTCAATAACGTCCATTTTGTAATTTCTGGATTTTATTCTGACCGTGTTTGTTCCGTTCGGACGCGCGGCGGAAATGACGTCAAGATTCACACCTCCGGCAAGCACACAGCCGTGCTGGTGGTCGGTGTGATTGCCGCCTATCTCGGTTCTTCCGGGTGCCGAGAAAAGCGCTATATCGCCGCCCTCGCCGAAAATTTCCTCAAATCCGTCTATAACGTCAATATATCTTTCCGCGTACTGCTTAACATCGCCGTCGCCGCAGGAATACAAATATTTCAGCTTATCGTTATATTCGCCGTTGATAATGGCATTTTTTGTATCGGTTACCGAGCGCATATACACCCTCCTTTGAAATATTTAAAAATCATCCCTAAAATCAATTATTCAACCATCAGGAAATCGCTTACTATTTGCTGCATCTCATCCTTTTTGCATACAAGGTCGAACATAACGGATTTATCCTTAAGCTCAAACAGGGATTTCGGAATTTTCATATTGCTCTCCTCCGAAAGCTCCTTTAACAGCGTAAACTCGTCCTTGCCTACAACCGCGTTGTGATCCTTAAGCGCGATAAGCACGCTTTGATTGAACTTGAACGGACTTGCGGTTGACGCGATAACGGTTTTTGTGTTATCGCCCGTCTGAGCGGTGTACTTATCGTATACAGCCTTTGCCACGGCGGTATGCGTGTCCATTACATAATCATATTCCTCGGCGCACTTCTTTATTGCCGCCATTGTTTCGCTGTCGTCGCAGCAGTCCGCGCAGAACATACTCTGCATTTTTTCCTTTACGTCCGCCGTGACTTCATAGGTGCCGGTTGTGTTAAGCTCATTCATCCATTCCTTTATCACGGTGTCGTCGCCGCCCGTGAGGTCATACAAAAATCTTTCAAGGTTGCTTGAAATCAGAATATCCATTGACGGCGAAATTGTCGTATGGAAATCTCTGTTTTTATTGTAAACACCGGTTTTTATAAAGTCGGTCAACACATTGTTCTCGTTTGACGCGCAGATAAACCTATTAATCGGCAGTCCCATTTTCTTGGCGTAATACGCCGCGAGAATGTTTCCGAAATTACCCGTCGGCACAACGACGTTTATCTTTTCGCCCGCCTCTATTTCCTTATTCTTGTAAAGCTCGGCATACGCGGAAAAATAATATACAATCTGCGGAACAAGTCTGCCCCAGTTGATTGAGTTTGCCGACGAGAGCTTGAAGCGGTTTCTTTCAAGAAGATTTTTGTATTCAACATCGGTGAATATCTTCTTTACTCCGTTTTGAGCGTCGTCAAAATTACCCTTTACCGCCGCCACGCTTACGTTGTTTCCGTCCTGCGTGACCATCTGAAGCTTTTGAATCTCGCTTACGCCGTTATCGGGATAGAACACGATAATTCTTGTGCCCGGAACGTCCTTGAATCCCTCCAATGCCGCCTTGCCCGTATCGCCGGATGTCGCGACAAGGATAACTATTTCCTTATCCTCGTTTGTCTTTTTCATGGACGTTGTGAGAAGATGCGGAAGAATTTGCAAAGCCATATCCTTAAACGCGCACGTGGGACCGTGCCACAGCTCAAGGAAATAAGCCGAATCATTCAGCTTATAAACGGGCGCGATACTGTCTGTTTCAAACTTTTCCTTTGTATACGCGCTGTCTATACACTTTTTCAATTCCTCCTCCGTAAAGTCCGTAAGAAATTTGCTCAAAACGAAATACGCTCTTTCGTTATAGGACTTTGACGCAAGATTTTTTATTTCATCCAAACTTACCGAAGGGAAGCTCTCGGGTACAAACAAACCCCCGTCCGCGCTCAGTCCCGTTTTTATAGCCTGAGCGGAGCTTACCGAAATGCTTTTATCCCTCGTACTTTGATACTGCATTGTGCTTAACCTCCAAATTAATTAAATCAGAAATTCAGGGACGCCTCCGTCCCTGAATTTTAGTTCCGTTATTAACGGCTGCGCGCCTATATTACGCTAATTTCTTTATGTAATCGGGCGCGGAATCAGCGTCTATGCTGACGGAAATCACGAAATCGATATGGAATTTCTGTCCCAGCGACTCAAGTCTGTTCAAAAACTCCTCGAAGCCGTCAAGATTATCCGATCCGACAATCTTGAATATTCCGTCAACAAAAATATTTGTAATATCAAAATCGCGGCTTATAATTCCGCAGATAAATCCGAGAAATTCGTCATATGAATCTATATTAAATTCCGACGTATCCGCCATTCTTGCCTTTGATTTGATGGCAAACATATTTTCACCGGTATTGCTGATATACACAACATTACCCTTTGCCACTGTCAAAGCGTTATTTACCTTTTCAATAAGCGCCTTTGTTTTTCCGGTGCCTTTTTTTCCAATAAGAAGTTCAACCATGTTAATCTTCCTCCTTTGATAATAATTTTATATTTTGAGATTTTACTCTCTTTTTAACTTATTTAGCCAATCTCTCCTCAAGAGCCGCTTTTGCGTCCTCATATCCGGGCTTGCCCAAAAGCGCGAACATATTCTTCTTATACGCCTCAACGCCCGGCTGGTCAAACGGATTGACGCCCAAAAGATAACCGGAAATTCCGCAAGCCTTTTCAAAGAAATATACAAGCTTGCCGAAATTATAAGCGTCAAGCGCGGGAATTGTAACGGCAAGATTCGGAACCTGTCCGTCGGTATGCGCGAGCGCCGTTCCCTGAGCCGCCTTTGAGTTTACATAGTCGATTGTGTTGCCGGCAAGGAAATTCAAGCCGTCAATATTATCCTCTGTAGCGAGAATTTCAATATTCTTGCGCGGATTTTCAACAAGCAAAGCCGTTTCGAAAAGGATTCTTTGTCCCTGCTGAATATACTGTCCCATTGAGTGCAAATCGCTTGAAAAATCAGCCGCCGCCGGGAATATACCCTTGTTGTCCTTGCCCTCGCTCTCGCCGTAAAGCTGTTTCCACCATTCGCCGAAATAATGAAGAGCCGGCTCGTAATTAACCATCATTTCAACGGTCTTGCCCTTTCTTGCAAGGCAGTTTCTTACAGCCGCGTACTGATAGCATTGATTTTCCGCAAGATTCGGGTTTGCGTACTCGTCCTGCGCCTCCTTGGCGCCCTGCATCATCTTGTCAATATCTATTCCCGCCGCGGCAATCGGCAAAAGTCCTACCGCCGTGAGAACCGAATATCTTCCTCCGACATCATCGGGAACGACAAAGGTTTCATATCCCTCGGAATCCGCAAGCGTTTTAAGCGCGCCGCGCGATTTATCCGTGGTGGCGTATATTCTCTTAGCCGCCTCAGCCTTGCCGTACTTCTTTTCAAGCAAATCCTTGAATATTCTGAAGGCTATCGCCGGCTCGGTGGTTGTTCCCGACTTTGAAATTACATTTACGGAAATATCCTTGCCGTCTATGGTTTCAAGCAAATCAGCCATATATGTCGAGCTGATATTATTTCCCGCAAAGAAAACGGCGGGTCCCTTTCTCTTGTCGGCGTCAAGCGCGTTATAGAATGAATGCTGAAGCATTTCCACCGCCGCTCTCGCGCCGAGATACGAACCGCCTATTCCGATTACAACAAGAACATCGGAATCCGAGCGGATTTTTTCCGCGGCTTTCTTTATTCTTGCAAATTCCTCTTTATCATAATCCGTCGGCAAATTTACCCAGCCCAAATAATCATTGCCGGCTCCGGTTTTGTTATGAAGCATTTCGTGCGCCTCTTTAACATAACCCGCCATATTGTCGATTTCGTGCCGGCCGACAAACGGGAGCGCTTTTGAATAGTCAAAACTTAAATTGCTCATTGTTCTTCCTCCTAAAATATTAATAAATTCCCATACCTTATTATATATTATTTTATACTATTTTCGGTAATAAATCAATAGAAATTTTCATTTTAATGATATTTATTTTATCATCATATATTCGTCAAAGCGCGGTCTGCGAATTTCCTCGTGTACCGCTCAAGCTCCCCAAGCGTTTCCCGCGACGGCTTTAAAATACATCCGAACGGCTTTTCAAACGGCTTAAGCCGCATCATCGCGAGCTGATTATGGACAATATGTATTCCCTCGCCGCTCCAGCCGTAGGAGCCGAACACCATACAAGGCGCGGCGTTCATACTCACCAAATCCAGCGACGAAATAATATTCAATATCGGCTTTGCCGCGTTTCGGTTTATTGTGTGCGTTCCGAACGCGAGCGCGTCCGACGCGTTGAGCGCGCGGAGCATTTCCGCCTCGTCACATTCGGCGGCGTTAAAGCGTTTCACCTCAAAGCCGCTCTCCGAGAGCGCAGCGCAAACGGTGTCCGCCATAGCCGCGGTATAGCCGTATTCGGACACGTAGAAAACCGACGCGGTTTTCACTGTCCTTTCCATCGGCTTGCTCCACTCCGCGTATTTTTTTATAACAGCGTCCGCGTTATTTTCAATGACCGCTCCGCGCGACGGATATACGGCGTCAATTTCAAATAAAGAAATCTTTTCCATTGCCTTTGCCGCGAACGGCTTGAACGGCGAAATAATATCATCAAAGTACGCTTTCAGCGCGTCATTGTATTCCTCCGAATTATCCGCGGCGCCGATATAATTCGAGCCGAAAATATCGCCGCTGAACAATACCCTGTCATTTTCGGAATATGTTGCCATTGTGTCCGGCCAGTTAAGGTTGGGAACGATGCAAAACCTGAGCGCCGCGCCGTTTCCGAGGTCTATCACCGCGCCGTTTTTCGCTATATGCTCGTTAAAGGTTGTATTGGTTATTTCCTTTAAATTCTTTATCGCGGCAATCGTTCCCACGACCTCAATGTCGGGATTTATTTCCAGTATTTTGCCCGCCGCGCCGGAGCAATTCGGCTCGGTATGATTGAATATTATATAGTCAATCTCGGACACGGGCATTATTTCCTCTATATTTTGTATGTATATATCGGCGTATTCCTCGCGCACCGCGTCTATCAGCGCGGTTTTTTCGCCCTTTACAAGGTACGCGTTTGAACCTGCCGTTCCGACGTGAAATATATTATCCCTTAGTTTACGCATACGATAGATGCCCAGTCCTTTCTCTGCTTAACGCTTTCAATCTTAAAGCCGCATCTTGTCAGCGCGTCCTTTACATCGTCTATTCTGTCCTCTATTATGCCGGAGGTGATAAATACTCCGTCCTCCTTCATATATTCCTTAGCCTTAGGCGCGAGCGCGATTATAACATCGGCTACGATATTCGCGAGAACTACGTCGTACTTTTCCCGCGTGATTTCGTTTTGCAGTGCCTCGTTTGTTATAATATCTCCCGCTTTTACCGTGTATTTTGCCTTGTCAATGCCGTTAAGCTCCGCGTTTTGGTACGCAATATCAACCGCGTTCGGGTCTATATCGACCGCGAACGCCTTGTCCGCGCCAAGCAAAAGCGATATAATAGACAGTATTCCGCTGCCGCAGCCGAGGTCAAGAACCTTAATGCCCGGCTTAACGAATTTTTCAAGATTTTCTATACATAATTGAGTGGTATAATGAGAGCCGGTGCCAAAGCTCATTCCGGGATTTATATTGAACACGATTCTGTCCGTCGGCTTTGCAAGCTCCTCCCATTCGGGCTTTATCATAACCCTTTCGCCGACCTCAAGCGGGTGAAAATATTTCTTCCAATTATTCGCCCAGTCCTCTTCCTTTGTGTTATTGACTTCAATTTCCAGTCTGCCGAATTCGTTTTCGTCGTCAAGCAGCTTCAGCTCCGCGATGGTGTTGCGTATCGCCATAAGCGTTTCATTTCCCGCGGCATTGTCGCTGACATACGCCGTGACCGTGGTTTCGCCCTCTTTTTCCTTTATCAAATCGTCGTCAACGTAGTCCCAATACTGCTTGTTGTTCTCAAGGAAATCCTTGAAATCCCGCTCGTCCGCTATCTCAACTCCCGTTATTCCGAGCTGATACAATCTGCCGCTTACCGGCTCTATTCCCTCGGATGAGGTGAATATCGTAACCTTAATCCAATCCATTTTTATCCTCCGATGTTAATTGTAGTATTTGACAATCGCTGTTAATCGCCGTTAATCCAAAAAGTCCTTGAGTTTTTTGCTCCTGCTCGGGTGGCGGAGCTTTCTGAGTGCTTTCGCCTCGATTTGTCTTATTCTCTCCCTTGTGACCTCAAACTCCTTGCCGACCTCCTCCAAGGTTCTCGCTCTTCCGTCGTCAAGACCGAAGCGCAGTCTTAAAACCTTAGCCTCGCGCGGCGTAAGCGTTTTCAAAACGTCGTTTAGCTGCTCCTTTAAAAGAACAAAGCTTGCCGCCTCGGACGGAGCGGGCGCGTCGTCATCAGGGATAAAGTCGCCCAAATGGCTGTCCTCCTCCTCGCCTATCGGCGTTTCCAAAGACACCGGCTCCTGAGATATTTTTGAAATTTCGCGCACCTTTTCAACCGGCATATTCAATTCCTTTGCAAGCTCCTCGGGGGTAGGCTCGCGTCCGAGCTCCTGCACAAGCTGTCTCGATACTCTCACAAGCTTATTTATCGTTTCAACCATATGAACCGGTATTCTGATTGTCCTCGCCTGGTCGGCAATCGCGCGCGTGATAGCCTGTCTTATCCACCATGTGGCATATGTGGAAAATTTATATCCCTTTGTATAATCGAACTTGTCAACCGCCTTTATAAGTCCCAAATTGCCCTCCTGGATAAGGTCAAGGAACAGCATACCGCGTCCCACATAACGCTTGGCAATGCTTACGACAAGGCGCAGATTTGCCTCGGCAAGGCTCTTTTTCGCCTTTTCGCCGTCGGCAACAAGAAAATCAAGTCTTTCCTTTTCCTCGCCGCTAAGCTCGTCCTCCTCGCTTGCCTCGCTCTCTTCAAGACGGCGCTTTGCCTCCTCGCCGTCAGCCATTCTCTTTGCCAAAGCAAGCTCCTCTTCGGCGGTAAGCAGGTCCACCTTGCCTATCTCCTTTAGGTACATCTTTACGTGGTCGTCGATATTAATGCCCTCGGGGACGGACAAATCCTCAAGCTCCTCCTTTGATACCTCGATTTCCTCAAGCTCCTTGTCCATATCCTCGACAACTTCTATTCCCTCTTTTTCGAACCTGTCGTACAGATGCTCCATTTCCTCCGACGTGATTTCAACATCGTCAAAGGAATCCGTAACCTCTTTATAGGTAAGAACCCCTTTTTTCTTACCCTTTTCGACAAGCTCCTTTTTGATTGCTTTCTTTTTCTCAAGCATTATTGTTATTCCTCCCAAGTATTTTTTTCCTCAAGCACCCTTTCGCGTTCCGTGAACAGCCGCGCAAGAGCGGCGGCGTTTGTTTCGGAATTTATGCGAATATTCAGCTTTTCAAGTTTTATTGTATATAAAAGCTCTCTGACGGTTGCCTCGTCACCGTTGTAGACCTCCAAATTATAGAACACCTCCGACGCCTCGCTTATATCGTCGCCGCCGAAATCGTTTAAAATCATAGCGGCGTCGGGTGATATGCCGTTATCGTAGCACTCGTATATGCTTTTAGCCAGACGCCTGTAAACGTCGGTTGAAAAATCCTCGGCTTTAAGCTCGCGCGACGCTGTTTTGTAGAGCTTTTTACTCTGCGATATAAGACCTATCAATCTTTTTTCAGCCTCTATAAGCGCGCCCGTAGCCTTTAAATCCCTTGTATTCTCACGATTGCGCCGCTCCGCTTTCTTTTGGTATTCGGTCTTTTGCGGGATTCTTCTGTAGGTATTTTTTGAGGTTTTCTCGCGGTATTTGCTTAATATCGCGTCCCTGCTTATACCCGTGTCCTCCGCCACCTTTGTTATATACGCGTCGATTTCCACCGCGTCCTTAAGCTTTTCAAAAACCTTTACCACCTCTTCGATGAATTGTATTTTGCCCTCGGTATCGGTTGTGTCGTATTGCTTCTTTATCAGCGAAATTTTAAATTCCGTTGACGGAACGGCTTTGTTTACCGTTTCTCTGAATTTTTCAACTCCGTTTTTGTTTATGTACTCATCAGGGTCCTTAGCGTTCTTTAGGCGTATTACTCTCGAGCGTCCGCCCGCGTCGCTTATAATGTCTATCGCTCTCAAAGCCGCCTTTGTGCCCGCCTCGTCGCTGTCATAGCAAATGAGTATCTCGTTTGCGTAGCGCATCATAAGCTTCGCTTGATTTTCCGTAATGGCGGTGCCGAGCGTGGCGACAATATTTTTTATTCCCGCCTGGTAGACCGATATTACGTCCATATATCCCTCGCAAAGGATAATATCCGCGGCTTTCGCGTTTTTGGCAAGATTTAAAGAAAACAAATTTTTTCCCTTGTCAAACACCGGCGTTTCGGGCGAGTTTAGGTATTTTGGAATTTTATATCCGTTTGTATCCTTGTTGTCGTGCATTATGCGTCCGCCGAATCCTATCACGTTTCCTCTGACGTCTATTATCGGGAACATCACTCTGCCTCGGAATTTATCGTATATTTTTCCCTCGCGGCTTACGGCAAGTCCCGCCTCGACAATCTCACCCGTCTTAAATCCCTTTGACGCGAGATGCTTTAAAAGAGCGTCGCGGCTGTCCGGCGCGTATCCCAAGCCGTATACCGTGACGGTTTTCCACGAAATACCCCTCTTTACAAAATATTGCCGAGCTGTTTCGCCGATTGATTTTTCCTTTAAGCATTGATAAAAAAATCTTGCGGCGCACTTGTTCATTTCAAAAATACGTTTTTTCTTTTCGTGGTTCGCGTCGCTGAAATTTCCGTCATCCTCGGGAATTATAATTCCCGCTCTGTCTGCGAGAAGCTTAAGCGCGTCCACAAAGTCAAGGTTTTCGGTTCTCATTACGAATTGAACAAGGTTTCCGCTCGCTCCGCAGCCGAAGCAATGAAAAAGCTGCTTTTCGCGGCTGACGTGAAACGACGGAGTTTTCTCGTTATGAAACGGACACAGTCCGCTGTAATCCCGCCCCGACTTTTTTAAGCTGACATATTGCGAAACATAATCGATTATATCGTTTTCATCGCAAATTTTAGCTATCATATCATCCGATATTCGTCTTGGCACACCGTCACCTTCCTTTGTCAATGGTACTATTTTCACACATTCGGCAGAAAAATATACCTGTTTCGCATTTGAACCGGTCATTTTCCCGCACGTACATTTAATATTTACCCTGATTTTTTATTTTCTAACAAGTTTTTTAATATTTCATAATCATAT
>JAJQAT010000059.1 GCA_021203665.1 Bacillota bacterium | reverse complement strand
AACGCCGGACACAACCGCGACAGCGGCAACCGTGACGGTTTGGAATAACGTAATGAGCGAATCTCAAGCGGTTGTGACCGTAGACAGCACCGATGTTGAGAAGTCAAAAGCTACGGTAACATTCCTCGCCGGCGATATAGTGGGCGACGGAGAAATAAATCTTTTCGACCTCTCCGCCGTAACGTCCTACTTCGGCAAGAGCATAGCCGATACCGAAACTGATTATATCCAGTACGACCTAAACCGCGACGGTAAAATCGATTCGAGAGATATTGCAATGGTACTCGTATCATGGGGCGAATAAAATTGTAAAATGATAAAACGGAGCAAGCTTCGGGCACCTCCCATAAGACAGTAAATTTAAATTTCCAAGCTATGGAGCAGTTTAGGCTGCTCCATAGTTTGTTTCCGATTGAAACAGCGACATCGGCAGTATTCCTACCAAGTCGTAGCAAATATCAATTTCTTGTGTCCTTTTGCCGTCGATTTTTTGCGGCGCGTGGACATATACGCGCTTAACCATATCATTCAATATGGCTGGCGTCAATTCCTGTAAATCAAAATACTTATGAACCTTTTCGATAAAACGCTCGATGTTATCGGACTGCTCCTCCTGCTGTTCGATTTCGTCAGTGAGAGCTTTCACAGACTTTCTCAAATCCTCTTGCTCTTTCTCATAATCGTCTGCGAGCATTTGAAAACGCTTTTCCGTTAAATTGCCTTTGGCTTTGTCCTCGTAAATGCTCTTAAACAATCCGTCCAATTCCGTGATTCGCTTCTCGGCTTTTGTTATCACTCGTCTTTTGGCGGCAAGCTCTTTCTTGACTTCCGCTTTATGCTTCGCACCCATAATTTCGCGGAATTTGTCCTCGTAGGCGGAAACAAACCCGATAACATAGCGCATATGTGCCAGTACACCCTTTTCAAGGACAACAGCTCTGATAAAGTGCGTGTCGCAAGTCTCTGTGCCGTTCTTTCTTGAAGTCGAACATACAAAGTGGTCTTGACGGCTTTCAAAGTTTTTACTTGTGCAGTAATAGAGCTTTTGCCCGCAGTCGGCGCAGTACGCGATTCCGGAAAACATATTCGTTTTGCCAAGCCTTGTGGGTCTGCGCTTGTTTTTCCTAAGCTCCCGTACACGCTCCCAAGTGTTAGGGTCAATAATCGGCTCGTGAGTATTTTCAAAAACCATTTGGTTTTCCTCGGGATTGTTCATACACTTTTTGGACTTATAGGATTGCTTGTATGTCTTAAAGTTTACCGTATGCCCGATGTACTCCTTTTTCTCCAATATATCTCCTACGGTTCGCGGTGACCATCCATACCGATTGGACGGCGGCGTGCTGTATTTGATAATACCTTTCTCATACCAATATGCGGTTGGTCTCAAAATCTGTTCCTGCTTAAGCTTATTCGCTATCTGCGTGGGACCGTATCCGTCGAGACAAAGCTTGTAAATACGTTTGACATTCTCCGCCGCTTCCTCATCAATTAGCCACTCGTTATGGTTGCTCGGATTTTTAATGTACCCATAGGGCGGCAGTGTTGTAAGCGGCTTGCCCGATTCACCTTTCGCTTTAAACACAGCCTTGACTTTCTTAGATGAATCTCGCGCGTACCACTCATTCATTATGTTCAGAAACGGCGTGAAATCGCTGTCGGTCTGATTTGCGCTGTCAATACCGTTGTTGATTGCGATAAACCTGACGTTCTTTTCGGGGAACATCACCTCGGTGTAAAAACCGACTTTCAGATAATCGCGTCCGAAACGACTCATATCCTTAACGATAATCGTTGCGACATTCCCATTCTCGACCTCGGCAATCATCGCCTGAAAGCCCTCACGCTCGAATGTTGTCCCGCTCACACCGTCATCCACGAAGAATTGCGGATTTTTAAAACCGTTGTCCTTTGCATACTTGCTCAAAATCGCTTTTTGAGACGCAATTTGTCAAGGAGATATTTTGCGAAAAATTGTAAACTCTTAATAAACGGGATAGAGCCTATATCCGATTATACGGAAATAGGCTCTTAGTTTTTATAAATCACCTTAACTCTTGAAACAGTCTTGCACTCCAAAATGTCATATCAAGCTCATCAATATAGAAATGCAGACTGGACTTATAGTTCTTTGTTGCTGTCGTTAGGGTAACATAGTCCACGGTGTCTCCGTAGCTCTCAACTGCGGTATTGTATAAAGTCTTGCCGACTCCACGGCTTCGATACTCCGGCAGAATATACAGCACCTCGATCTCCAAGCACATACTGCCGTTTGGTACGGTGCAGATTTCTTTTTCCTGCGTGTAGGTATGACAAAGCAAATAACCAATAGTTAAGCCGTCTATATCTGCGACAAAAATATCCTGCTTTTCAAAATCTTCTGCCATATTTGCCCGATAGCCGTAACAGCTATTTTCCTGTTCCCACAGGGCAGACATAGCGATCAGCTTTTCTTCAAGCTCCGGCTATAGAGTTGCTTTATGTATCTTTATTTCATCCATGATTGTTTTTCCGCCTTTAAGGTTAGCCCGTCATACTTTTCTCCGTTCACTTCACGGATACCTACATTACGGTTGCACTCGACAAAGCCGAGCTTTTGGGCACAGCGCAGCATACGAACATTGCCCGACCAAGTTTGTGTATAAAGCTCATCTACGCCATTTTCAAAATAGTAATTCATAAAAGCACGGAGGGCGTTTGTACCAATACCATTACCCCAAACATCGCTTTCGCAAATGTCAATACCGATGGCTCGATAAAATATCTGTCCTTCTTCGGCTTTCCCGATCCACTCATAGTTCTCGTCAATGAGATAGGAGCTTACCCACCCGATATGTCTGCCGTTCCATTCGATCTCAAACTTCCTCCGACGAGCATCATCGGGAATATCTTTGACGGCTTCATAGTATTCACGCCAAGAATTACGCTCTGTTTCCTCGTCCGACTTGATAGGCTCCCACGGAGCATCGGCATCAGACCACTTTGTTTCAGTGGTAAACCAACGCACATAGTTCTCAATGTCGGACTCAATCATATCGCGGAGAACGATATTTTTATGTTCTATTCTCATAACCTCATCCTTTCATAAATGCACAGCAACCAAACTCTGACATTTCGCAGAAACCAAGAGATTTATAAAATGCTATTGTCTTGGGCGTGTTATCTGTTGCAAGTTGAATTTGGCGAACACCACCAAATTCATTCAAAACTTTTTTATAAGCATAGTGCCAATACCTTGCCTTTGATACTCTGGATAAATAAGCAAGTCTTGTATTAAAAGAACGGTTTCTCCATCACCCACGGTACGAATTAGCCCGACAAGTTTGGCGTTATCATAAGCACCAAAAACTAAAAGAGATTTTATTAAACTCCTAAAATTTTTTTATGGTGTCCCACATCAAGCAACAGAATAATAACGCCGTTTTCATATTTCCACAATATGCGTATGTCCATATTGACACTCATTTCAAACACGTTATCCAAACCCTGCACTTTTTTTGTCCTGAGCGACGGGTAAAAAGGATTTTGAACCAAGAGCCTTAATTTCTCGGCAACCGCTTTTTGGTTCGCGGCGGATAATTTTTTTAAATCCTTTTCAAAGGTTTTGGTGTATTTTAATTTATACATTGCCGATGTTTATACCCATATCGGAAAATAAATCCTCCACGCTGTCAAACGCTTTTTGATTTAGCGTGTCGGTTTCCGACTCCTTTATCAGTCTTGCGATTTTTTCTATTTTATTTTTGGGGTACACCACAACGGGGCATAGGAAAATACCGCCGTCCTTTTCCATAATTTCAAACTTGTCACCCTCCGATATTCCGAGCTTTTTGATTATTTCCGCCGGAATGGTAATTTGAGAGCGTCCTCTGATTTCAGCCAACATAAAATCACCTCTTCTTTCCTGCAATCTCAAAACTTTGCCAAGACAAGGAAAACAACCGCAAGATGTATTTTTATACCTCGAGGATTGTCTGACGCAGTAAGCGCAATTTGTAAATTGCGCGGTTGGCACAGTTTTGTGATTGCGTTTCTGAAATTCTGAATTTCTGATATATCTATATTATATACCGTATTCATTAAAAAATCAAGCGAAATCGATAAAATATTTTATTCCTCGTTCTCACTGTCGTCGGCGTACAAATCGTCCGCCAAAAAATGACAACTGGGAGTGTGCAATAAAATTCGAGGGCAAGGCACACACGGAGCTTAATGCCGATATGTGTTTGTTTTTGGAGGATTGGGCAGCAGCAAGAGAGGATTGCTCCTCGGCGCAATACGAGGAATGGAAGGATAAGACTCTTGCGTATTATGCGAAAGCGGCGGCGCAATCTACAACAGAAACGAATGATAACACTATCACGCAGAAAATTATGCCACCTATTGAGTTGCGGGAGCTGTAGAAAAACAATTAGGCAAACTATCTTTTGAATATGTCAAGATTTTTCATAACCGCAAACTGGCGGAGCTGCAAGAACGTATTGCCGAGCAGCCGCAGGTGACGGTTATATACTTCGTCCCCGATAAGCTAAAATCGGGCGGAAAATACGTTACCGTTACGGATAAGGTGAAAAAGATACAGCCGTTTGAGCGGGTGCTGATATTGACGGACAGGAATGTTATTCCGTTTGAGGATATTATGGAGATTGAAATTTAAAATACCGAGGACGTTGATAATACGTCCTCGATATTCAATCCTTCAACGCTTGCGTTCAGAAGTGCATCGTTATTATACACTATCGAGTATATGAAGTAGTTTTTACATGTGGTTTAAAAAACGTATGTAGACAGATTTTCATTTCTCGTCACAAAAGCCATGTTGAATTCTCGCATTCACATTTAATTTGAACCGACATATTCAAGCGGTTTTAGGTTTTTCAGGTCATCCCATACGAAATACTTGAATGAGCTCTCGATATTTTCATCAAGTCTCAGCATTAGAACATTATTGCCGATATTTTCCGCCGTCAAATCACATTGACTCAAAACTCCGTCCTTATACGAGGCGAAAATAAACGTCGGCTCGGATGCACTTTCGTTTACACGCATTCTTACCTCGATAAAATTATCTGCCGAACACACATCAATTTCGGATATAAAATAGTGGCATTGGCTCGTCATATAATCTGCGATGTAATCTGCCCGCAAAAGTCCGTAGCCGAAGATTTCATCATATCCCTCATCGCCTAAATCCTCGGCGGTTTCGGCAAGGATATTCATTATATCTGACGGTGAAAGCGCCGAGTTTATTTGCATCATATCCGCAATAACCCCGCTCACATATGAAGCTGAAAAGGAGGTTCCGCTTCCTGTTTTTGTTGAATCATTACCATAAAGCAGTTCCATATTCTCGCCTGGAGCGGTTATAAAAACGCTGTTGGTACTGTCATTTGTATTGGAAAAATCCGAATGTCCCTTTTCTTCGTTCACGGAGCCTACACCTATAACATTATCATATGATGCGGGATAACAAGCATTGGACGAGCCGTCGTTCCCTACTGCCGCAACCATAACCACGTTCTGCGAATATGCATAATCCACCGCTGCTTTCAATGTGTTTGAGTCTATTGTTCCGAAGCTCATATTTATTATATTACAATCAAAATCATCCACCGCCGCGACTATCGCTTCCGCTATCTGCGAAGTATACCCGCCCACGGTTTTGCCGTCGGAATCAATATCCATAAATTTCAACGGCACTATCTCTGCCTTATGAGCAATTCCTATCAGTCCGTCAAAACCGTATTCTGCGGCGATCATACCGCATACGGCTGTACCATGCCCCACATTGTCATAGGTATCGCCGCTGTCGGTAAAATCGGCACCCTCGCACAAATTATTCAAAAGTGCCGTATGTTGATTGCAGCCAGAATCTATTACCGCCACACGAATTCCGGTTCCATAAATCCCCATATCCCACATATTGCTTATACCCGTCATGCCATATTCATCTTTAATTATGATTGAGCTGTAATCATAGGTATCGTAAAGCTCCGCCTGCGCGTCTTTTTCTATAAATTCAAATATATCCGAATCCAATTCCGATATATCATCTGTTTTATACAATCCAAGCTCGGGAATAAATTCATCCAAATCGGCATATTCGTTCTCGGCAAAAAGCCGCATATCGGATTTCGGCTTTACTATATACATATCTTCGGCAAATGCCAGTACGGAAATAAGCATAACCGCCGCCGCCAAAACAATCGCAGATATTATTTTCTTTATCATAAAATATCCTCTAATCGGCTTGTTCCTTTACAGCATCTGCCAGCGGCTTCATTGTGCCGATGTCTTTCCAAAGCATAAACTTAACCGTTTTTTCTTCGAAATCTTCTACCTCGGTCTCTTCATAATTTACTATTTGATTTACATATACCTTGTACAAGCTGCCGTCATTGTTATAGAGTGCCTGAATAAGCACGGCGGTACCCGAAAGATTTTCGCCGTCAAACGACACATACCCATCGGAATATGTCATAGTCACGCTGTTTTCGGGAACCTCCGGCATATCGTCGCCCATCAGAAGTACCTCATCCTCAGTCGAGCCGCCGTCAATATATATTTTCGCATATTCGACATTTTCCATATCCGACGCGCTGAATTCTATACGGATTTCAACATCAGTTGATGCTTTTTCCTCAGTCGTCTGTGATATAAGACTGCCGTCTGCGTTATAAAGGTCAACATAGAGCGTGCCACTCATATTATATGAATCGGTTATATCGAAGAGATACGAGCTGTCCGAAAGGAGTGCGACACTCGTTGCTGTCTTCTTAATATTCAACGCTTCGGAGGACACTACGTTTGTTTCTATGCCCTTTTCAACGGCGTAATTATACGCGGTACTACCCTCGGAGCAGGTTATAGTTCCGCCGCTTGCCATTAGGCTTGCGCCGACTTCAAACAGGTTTGTGCCGTTAAATACGTCGTCCGCAATCTCCGTTATCGAGTCGGGCATTGTCACATTTTTAAGTGCGCGGCAATTATAGAACGCATTGGAGCCTATGGTTTTAACGTTTGTCGGAATGTTTATCTCCTCAAGACTTTCACATTCCGCAAACGCCTGATAGCCTATTGACGAAAGATCATTAGGAAGCGTTACCGATTTAAGCGACGTACAGTTATAGAACGCGCGATCGCCCATGCTTGCGCCGCTGACAATTGCGACTTTTTCAAGGAAAATGCACTCGGAGAACGCGCCCGCCGGTATATCGGTATGGTTCAATATCGATACATTCTTCAATGTATCGGGTATCTTATAATAATGGTAGTTTGTGCCGTCATAGTATTGAGGAATGCCGGTTTTATTGCTGTCATCATAGCCGAAGAATCCGCCCAAAACCGACGTTTCCGTGCCGGTGTCGTTTCTGTTTGCGCCGATAAACGGAACAACAAGCGTTTCAATACTCGTACAGTCGGCAAGGATTGTATCACCAATAACGCTTACACTTTTAGGAATATACAAATTCTTCAAGTTCTTACAATTTTTAAATGCATTGTCAAGTATCGATCTGCCTCCGTCTATGATTATATCTTCGATATATGCGCAATCCTTGAACGCTTCCATCGGGATATATCCGGTAAGGCTTGTGCCTGTCACCTCAACGCGCGTAACAGCGGCAGGGATATTTGCATTATCGCAGTTAAAGAAATAACCGAATATCCCCTCATCTGTCACCATAGTCGCATCAGGTGTCGAGCTTGAACCTACAAACGGAACCTTAATGCTTATCAGACTTGTGCAGCCCTCAAGGACGCTCTTTCCTATGGACGTTACCGTAGTCGGAATCTCTATCGATTTAAGCAGCGCGCAGCCGCGGAATGTGTAATCCTCTATACCGGTCACGCCGGATGGGATATTTATGCTTGTGAGCTTCGCACATCCGTCAAACGTCGCCTCGCCTATCGACTGAACCGTATCCGGCACAGTTATTGACACGGCACTTGAGCAATTGCGGAAAGTATTATCGCCTATGTTTACGATACCATCGGGTATCGTAAACGATTTCAGCGACGTACAACCGTCAAACGCGCCGTTTCCTATCGTTTTGATGCCATCATTCACGGTTATCGACGTGATATTTTCAAGCCCCGCGAACGCGTTTTCGGGAACATCCGTTTCGTCTGTTATTGTGACCTTTTTAAGCGAGGACGGAACATTGCCGTCAAAAATATAGCTGAAAACATCTGTGTTATTGGCGGTTCCGACCTGTGAGCCGATAAACGGCAGGGTTATCGAAACAATATCATCACAACCGTCGAACGCGCCGCAGCCTATAATTTCAACGGAATCGGGTACAATTATTGATGTCAATCCGCAGTTCTTAAACGCATAATCGCCTATGCCCGTTATCGTTTCAGGCAAGGTTATCGAGGAAAGCGACGAGCAGCCCTTAAACGCGCTTGCGCCTATTGTGATTATACCGTCGGGTATTGTAACGCTCGTCACTTTCTCCAATCCGTAAAACGCGTTTTCGCCGATTGTCGTCATACCGCTGTTGATAACCACTGTTTTTATAGTGGACGCGAGGCTGTACCACGGCGCGACGCCGACGCTGTAATCGGGTATTTCACCCGCGCCGCTGATTGTCAATACACCATTTGTAACGCTCCATGAAATAGACCCGTCCGTACCGTAGGATGGCGCAACCGTCTGGGTTGGCGTGGGAGTTGGAGTTGGTGTCGATGTTGCAGTTGGTGTCGCTGTGGGGGTTGATGTCGGGGTTACGGTTGGCGTTGCTGTTGGAGTTGATGTACCTGCAAATGCGGGAATATATGCATTTGCGGCTTCAATTTGCACATCTCCGTCCTGCAAATCCGTTAATTTGTAACATATTCCTTCCGTGTCATACATATATGACGAATCATCCAATGTAATCATAGCCGTTGATGTAAGCGGTTCACTGAATTGGAGAAGGAATGTTGCTATTTCACCCTCAGGTCCCGCTAAGGGGGATGTTCCTGTAGATACTGCATATATAAAGCTCGGAAGATTTGAGGCATTTGCGACGCTACCGCCATACTTACGGGTCTCGGATGACACCGTAACATCCGTTACAGTATCAGGAACCGTAAACGCAATTAAACCGCTGCTGAAACCATCTTCAATTCCGGTGAATCCCGCAATAATCTCTACGGTGTTATTTACCGTATCAATAGCGCCCAACGTAAGTGTAATTCCGCAGTCTATCTCAATAACTGAATTATAATGTATCGTTGCGGAGGTCAGCGGGCTGTTATTACTTGAGTCTATTGTGACACTATTCCATTCATCTTCACTTCCCAAATAGTATATATCTGTCAAGCTGCTGCAGCCCCAAAATGCACCGCTCTCAATCTTTGTAATACTTGACGGCAACGTTATGCTAGTCAGATTTGTACATTCACGAAGTGCCTGCGAGCCAATACTTGTAACACCGCTCGGTATTGTTATGCTTGTTAATCCGCTGCAGCCATAAAACAGTTCAGTTCCAATACTCGTAACACTATTCGGTATTGTTATACTTGTCAATCCCGTGCAGCCGCGAAATGTCTGAAGTCCCAAACTTGTAACACTGTCTGGTATTGTCACGCTTGTCAACCCCGAACAACTGTAAAATGCACTATCATATATTGTCGTCATACTATCCGGCATTGTTATTTCTGTTAAAGCAGTACATTTCCAAAACGCGTATTGACCAATACTTGTAACGCCGGTAGGTATCGTTATACTTGTCAATCCCGAACAAGACGTAAATGATCTGTCACCTATACTTGTAACACCGTCAGGGATTGTATAATCTGACACAATACTGTCTTTTGCATATGCAACCAATTTTGTTTTATCTTTATTAAATAAAACGCCGTCTTCACTCGAATAATATTCATTATCTTCATCTACATCAATCAATAAATTGTGGCAATTGGAAAAGACGAACGTACCCATGCTTTTAACACCACTTCCAATTGTTATGTTTGTCAAACCTGTACAGCTGTTAAACGCATAAAGACCAAAGCTTGTTACGCTGTCCGGTATGGTTATGCTTGTTAAGCTACTGCAAAACCAAAACGCATATCCGCCTATGCTTGTTACGCCGTTTGATATTGTTACACTTGTTAATCCGGTACAATATGTAAACGCATACTTGCCTATGCTTGTTATGCCGCTGCTTATTACAACCGTTTCTATACTGTCTCTATAACTATACCATGGCACATCGGAATATGATGTATAGTCCGTCATATCTCCCGTACCGCTTATTTCAAGCGTGCCGTTGTCATATAATACCCATGTGGCATCATCACCGCAGGTGCCACTTGCGACTTCCTCAATACTGTTGATACCACTCGCCAAATATACAACACCGTTCTCAATATCCAAGCTTTCTGTTGACGATATGAAACTGATTGACGTAGTAAACCTGTCTGCAAGATTTCTCGCGCCAGATACTACCTGTGCCGCAAGGGTTTCGGTTGAGGTGTCATAGATTGAGAATGTTATATCGCCCGTATATCCGTCACTTGTCTGCGGGATTTCCATATATACTCTGTAAGATTTGCTCGTAACAAGACCGGTGTTTGTTGTAAACGCCGTCGCGCTGTTGCTCTTTATCTGATATGTCGGTGTCAAAACGCCGTCCGCGCCTGTCAAGAAGAACTCGGGACCGTAGCTTGTGCCGTTCATCGGTGTGATTGTAACCGTTTCGCCGTCCTCTACCGTTATATCAAATGCCGCGACAACCGTGTTGCCCTTTGCGTTCTCGTTGTATGCGTTAACCTCGCCGTTTACAACCTCTGCAGCGAATGTCGACGCGTCTGTAATTGTTCTCGCGTCTTCCTGCTGAAGGTCTGTCGCGTCGGCATCCAATACCGGATACAGCACGCTTGACGCGTATGCACTTATCATTCCTGCCGGCACGACTCCGCATATCATTGTCAACACCAAAATTAAACTTAAAAACTTCTTTTTCATAAAAATTCACCGCTTTCTTTAAATTTCATATAAACTATATAGTTATACCGCCATATAACCTTTGTCGAACCTTACAGTTATACGGTTGTATAACTATATAGGTTATACGTTCTGCAAAGCCCCGCATACGGGACGCGGAGGAAGTCCCGCGTCCGTATGCAAGCATATAATTCTTATTCTTCCGGTGTCAATGTCCTCGCCGTTGTTGTCTGTGGTGCCATATTATTCCATATCATAACCTTTGCATGATCAATGTTCGCTGACTCCTCTGACGTAAATGTAAACATATAATCCACTGTGTCGGATGCCGCCGTTTGAACGCGCACCGCAAGGAGCTTATTGTTCGCATCATAAATCGCGGCGTAAATTGTTCCGCTCAGCTCATGCGCATCTATCGCTTGAAGTACATATTCACCCGTCGAATGCTTTACAAGTGTTCCCGAAAGAGTGGTATCTTCAAGCTCTTCCTCCGACATCAGTTCAATGTTAAAACCATTTTCAACAGCGTACTCATACGCGTAGGAATCCTTTATACATCTTATTGTAATATCGGTATTTACCGACATAAGGCTTACGTCGCCCAACGAATACAAACCCGTGCCGTTAAATACGTCGTCCGCTATCTCCGTAATCGAATCCGGCATTGTAACAACCGAAAGCGCTCTGTCGTTATAAAACGCTTTGGAGCCTATTGTTTTAACCTTGGTCGGGATATTTATTTCCTCAAGTGCTTCGCACTCTGCAAACGCTTCATCGCCTATCTCCGTCAAATCATCGGGAAGAGATACTTTTTTAAGTGACTGACAATGATAAAATGCTTTTTCTCCCATGCTTGCGCCTGTTACTATAGTTATTTCTTCTATTGTATAGCACTCCATAAACGCGCCCGCCGGTATATCTGTTTGATTTAATACCGTAACATATTTAAGTGTAGTTGGCACCTCGTAATAATGATAATTTGTGCCGTCGTAATACTGCATTGTTAAGTTTAGATCCTGGTCATTATATCCGAAAAATCCGCCCAAAACCGAGGTTTCCGTTCCCTTGTCACTTCTGCTTATTCCCACAAACGGAATCGTTAGAGTTACAAGGCTTGTGCAGTCCTCAAGTATTGTATCGCCTATACTTGATATACTCTTTGAAAGGTACAGATTTTTCAGGTTTTTACAATTCTTAAATGCGCTGTCCAGAATACTGCGACCGCCGTCTATGATTATATCCTCAATGTACGAGCAGTTTCTGAACGCTTCCTTGGGAATGTATCCCGTTAGGCTTGTTCCGGTAACCTCAACCTTGGTTACCGATGAGGGAAGGGTGCTGTTATCTGTTGTACCGAAGAAATATCCGAAAATCCCCTCATCCGTAACCGCAGTCGAACTCGGATTCGCGCTTGCGCCGACAAACGGCACCTTTATATTCACCAAGCTTGTGCAACCCTCAAGAACGCTTTCACCGATAGACGTTACTGTTGTCGGTATCTCAATGGATGTGAGCGATGAACAGCCATAGAATGTGTAATCGTTTACAACAGTTATCTCCGGCACATATATCGCGTTAAGCGATGAGCACCCGTAGAACGCGCCCTCACCTATCGCGGTTATCGCGTCTGTAATAGAAATGCTTGTGATTGCCGTACAGTTCTTAAAGGTGTAATCCTTTATTTCGGTAACCGATGACGGTATGGTAAAGCTCTTAAGCGCCGAGCAACCCGAGAATGCGTATGAACCGATGTCGGTAACGCTGTTGTTTATTGTAATACTCTGAATGCTTGAGCAGTTTTCAAACGCATTGTCCGGAACCTTCGTCTCATTGGTTATCGTAACACTCTTAAGCGACGACGGAACCATGCCCGCAAATATGTAGCTGAATACATCCTCGTTATTCGCGCTTCCGACCTGTGAGCCTACAAACGGCAGCGTAATTGAAGTCAAGCCCGTGCAGCCGTAGAATGCGCCGCTGCCTATGCTTTTAACGCTTGACGGAACGGTTACACTCGTAAGGGTCGAACAACCCGTGAACGCATAGTTGCCTATGCCCACAACGACGTTGGAAATCGTAACAGACTTAAGCGCCGAACAACCCGCGAAAGCGTAATCGTTTATCGTCTTAATATCGTCCGAAAATGTTACGCTTGTAACATTGCTGAGACCATAGAATGCGTAGGCACCGATGTTGTATAGATTATCCTGCTTAAACACAATGCTTGTTATATCGTCCTTGTACTGATACCAAGGTGCCGTACCCGCCGTGTATGCACTCATCGTTCCGTCACCGTATATGGTGAGGACATGGTTTGCAAACGTCCACGTAATAGCACCGTCAGTATTGCCGCTGCCGCTTTGTGTCCAACCGGTAATGCTGAGCGACGCGCTGTTCATACCGTTTGACAGGCTTACCGTCGTGCTTGTATCGGACAGATATGTGTCGCCCGTAAGTGAAATGTCAAAGGTCTCCGTTTCGTTTTCCGCCAACGTCATTGTCATTGTAAACAATGCGCCGTCCGACGGTACCTTGTTTGAACCGCAGGTTCCGGTTACGGTATAAACGCCGCCCGAATAGCTGTCCGAAAGCGTAAACGATGACGAAAGATTTGTTGTGTACGAAATGTCTGTTACATAAGCAGTGGGCACACTTATTTGAACCTCAAACCCGCTTATGCCCGTTGTGAAATAACTGCTGTTGTACAGCACCTTCACAACTCTGGTGGTCGTGGTGCTTGCCGATGAATCATACTCGAATGTTACGCCGTCAACCGTGGAAAATAATTCCACATTGCCCCCTATATCATCGATTGATACGGCTTCTTCATATGCTTCCTCCTCAGCTTCTTCGCTCCAAACCTCTTCAATCTGCGTTTCCTCATCCGCATACGATTCGGAATCCTCTGCCAGCACAGCACCCGCGCTTGACGCGAGCATTGCCGCGGCGACAATTAAACTCCATAATTTTTTCATTAAATCTACCTCCGTATTTTGTTTTTATATTTGATAAGCGTAAGGTTCATACTTGATTATATGAATGTAACTTTTTTGCGCTGTCCGGTCGGTTAAAACACAGATTGACAAAGAGAAATCCAAAACGATTGAGGATTACCGTTTTATTTGTTCCTTGAAAATCCTTGATTTAACCGACAGAACAGCAAAGCATGAACATTACGCAAAATCACTTTGTCAAGCCGTTAATCCGTCTCGGGTTCGAGTGCATCTGTCAGCGGCTTCATTGAGTTGATGTCTTTCCAAAGCATAAACTTAACCGTTTTTTCTTCGAAATCTTCAACCTCAGTCTCTTCATAATTTACAATTTGATTTACATATACCTTGTACAAGCTGCCGTCATCGTTATAGAGTGCCTGAATAAGCACGGCGGTACCCGAAAGATTTTCGCCGTCAAACGACACATACCCATTGGAATATGTCATAGTCACGCTGATTTCGGGAATCTCCGGAATATCGTCGCCCATCAGAAGTACCTCATCCTCGGTCGAGCCGCCGTCAATATATATTTTCACATATTCGACATTTTCCATTTCGTCGGCTGTAAACTCAACTCTGTATTCAATGCTGTCCGCTGTCTGTGTTTCCTCGTCAACGAGTGCGTTTGAAGCGCTGTACAGCTCCACATGAAGTGTTCCGCTCATATTGTACGAATCGGTTATGTCGAACAAATACGCGTTATCCGAAAGTAACGCGACTGATGTTGCCGTTTTCTTAATATCAAGCTCATCGGATGATACAACATTTGTCGCCATGCCCTTTTCGACGGCGTAATTATATGCGGTTGACCCCTCCGAGCAGGTTATTGTGCCGCCATTTGACGCTAAAATGAAATCTACGCCGAATAAATTCGTTCCGTTAAACACATCGTCCGCAATCTCCGTTATCGAGTCGGGCATTGTAACATTTTTAAGTGTGCGGCAATTATAAAAAGCATTCGAGCCTATTGTTTTTACTTTTGTTGGGATATTTATTTCCTCAAGGCTTGAACATTCCGCAAACGCCTGATAGCCTATCGAGGTCAAATCGTTCGGGAGAGTCACTGATTTAAGAGATGTGCAATCATAAAATGCGCGAGTTCCCATGCTCGTTCCGCTCACTATGGCGATTTTTTCCAGAAATATACATTCCGAAAACGCGCCCGCCGGTATATCGGTATGATTTAATATCGATACATTTTTAAGTGTTTGCGGAATTTTATAATAGTGATAGTTTGTACCGTCATAATATTGCTGTATTCCCGTTATGTCAGTGTCGTCATATCCGAAAAATCCGCCCAAAACTGAGGTTTCCGTTCCACTGTCGCTCTTGCTTATTCCTATAAACGGAATAACAAGAGTTTCAAGGCTTGTGCAGTCGGCAAGAATGGTATTACCTATACCGCTTACGCTTTTCGGAATATACAGATTTTTAAGGTTTTTGCAATTTGCAAAGGCGTTGCTAAGTATTTTGCTTCCGCCGTCTATAATAATATCCTCAATGTATGCGCAGTCCTTAAACGCTTCCATCGGTATATACCCGCTCAGCGCCGTACTTGTTATTTCAACTCTTGTCACAGCGGCAGGAACAGCGGCGTTGTCTGTTGTGCCGAAGAAATAGCCAAATATTCCTTCATCTGTCACCATAGTCGCATCGGGTGTCGCGTTTGCTCCAACAAACGGCACTTTTATATTTATAAGCCTTGTACATCCCTCAAGCACACTTTCTCCTATGTATGTTACATTCGTAGGAATTTCTATCGCTGTAAGCGATGAGCAGTTTCTGAATGTGTAATTCTCTATACCGGTCACGCCGGAGGGGATATTGATGCTTGCAAGCTTTGCGCAGCCGTCGAATGCTGCTTCGCCTATGCTCTCTACCGTATCGGGTACGGTTATTGAGGACGCACTCGAACAATTGCGGAATGTGTTGTCGCCAATGCTCGCGATGTCCTCGGGTATCGTAAACGATTTCAGCGACGTACAGCCGTCAAACGCTCCGTTTCCTATAGTCTTTATACCGTCATTCACGGTTATCGACGTGATATTTTCAAGTCCCGCAAATGCGTTTTCCGGAACGTCCGTTTCGCTTGTTATTGTGACCTTTTTTAGCGAGGACGGAACATTGCCGTCAAAAATATAGCTGAAAACATCTGTGTTATTGGCGGTTCCGACCTGTGAGCCGATAAACGGCAGGGTTATCGAAACAATATCATCACAACCGTCGAACGCGCCGTAGCCTATAATTTCAACGGAATCGGGTACAATTATTGATGTCAATCCGCAGTCCTTGAACGCGTAATCGCCGATCCCCTCGACCGTTTCCGGCAGGGTTATTGCGCCAAGCACCAAACAGCCCTCAAACGCGCTTGCGCCTATTGTGATTACACCGTCGGGTATTGTAACGCTCGTCATTTTCTCCAATCCGTAAAATGCGTTTTCGCCGATTGTCGTTATTCCGCTGTCAATAACCGCTGTTTGGATTTCAGAAGCGAAGCCGTACCACGGCATGCTGTCGATGCTGTAGTCCGGTATTTCACCCGCGCCGCTGATTGTAAGCACGCCGTCGGTAACGTCCCACGAAATTGAGCCGTCCGTGCCGTAAGCCGGCGCAATCGTTTGGGTTGGCGTGGGAGTTGGGATTGGTATCGATGTTGCGGTTGGTGTCGGTGTAGGGGCTGTAGCAGAATAATGTATGGTTGCCCCTGTTAAATATGTGTTATAGCTTCCTATTGTAATAGAGTTCCATTCCGTCTTTGTTCCTCCATAATATACATCTGTCAAAGCAGTACAATGATTAAACGCACAACTGCCTATGCTTGTTACGGTGTTCGGTATTTCCACATATGATAAACTGCTGCAACCGCAAAACGCATAACTGCCTATGCTTGTTACGCCATCCGGTATCGTTACGCTTGTTAAGGCACTGCAATAATAAAATGCGTAAGTGCCTATGCTTGTTACGCCGTCCGGTATCGTTACGCTTGTTAAGGCGCTGCAATAATAAAATGCGTAAGTGTCTATGCTTGTTACGCCGGTTTTTATAACAATGGAGTTTATGCTTTTTCTATACGTATACCACGGCGCTTTTGCCTTAGAGAAACTATTCATTTCTCCTGTGCCGCTTATTTCGAGGGTACCGTTGTCATATAACACCCATGTTAAGTCATCGCCGCAGGTGCCGCTTGCGGTAACATAATGTATCGTTGCGGAAGTCAGCGGGTCGTTATTGCTATCTATCGTAACATCGCCCCATTCGGTTTCTGTTCCGGTATAATATACATCGGTTAAAGCTGTACAGTCATAAAAAGCATAAGAGCCTATGCTTGTTACGCTGTTCGGTATTTCCACATATGATAAACTGCTGCAACCGCAAAACGCATAACTGCC
>JAJQAT010000023.1:2308-17535 GCA_021203665.1 Bacillota bacterium | reverse complement strand
CCAAATTATAACAGGTTCCGATAGGATTTTTTGCCGCAATACCCGGTTTTCTTGGGTATTTAAGCGGAGTTTGTCCTACTTTTTTTATAATAATTATCTTGTGCTTGAGGTCGGTGAACGGAATTTCGGCGTTAAACACGTCCTCTATCCTGCCGCCCAGAATTTTTATCACCCGCCCTGCGTCCTTTAGCTCCTCGTCCGCAAGAGGGCCTTTAAGCGCGAGGAAATATCCGCCCTGCCTCAAAAACGGTATGCACCATTCCGAAAGCACGGTGAGGTTCGCCACGGCGCGCGATACAACCGTGTCAAACTGTCCGCGGTACGCTATGCTTTTGCCGCCGTCCTCCGCGCGCGAATGTACAAGCTCCACGCCGTCAATACCGCATTTACCGCACACGTCCTTTAAAAAATTAATGCGCTTGTTAAGGCTGTCAAGCAGGGTCAGCTCAATTTCGGGCTTTGCGATTTTAAGCACAAGTCCCGGAAATCCCGCGCCCGTGCCGACGTCTATGACCCTGCCCTTGACAAGACCCGTCTGCAAAGCCGTCAGACTATCCAAAAAATGCTTTTCCGCAATGCCCTCGTCGTCGGTTATCGCGGTGAGATTTATTTTGCCGTTCCACTCCTTGAGCAAATCGGCATACTTAACGAGCGTGTCCGCCTGAGCCTCGTCAAGGGGAATATTCAGCTTTTCACTTCCGTCTAAAATAAGCTTCTTCATATTTCTCCGTTTATAATGACTGCAGCCATTCCGTAATCGGCTGCACGTAGATTGTTTCATATCCGAGCCTATTCGGGTGAGTGCCGTCGCCGCCCGGACGCTCCTCGGATTCAAAATACAGCCTGCACATTTCCTCGTCCTTGACGTTCACGCCGACCTCCGTATTGTTCAAGGCGTACAAGTCAAGATACGGTATATCCCATTTTTCGCACGCCGCCTTAATCATCTCATAGTAAGGCTCATAAGAGCTTTCCGCGTCATACGTGAACGGGTCGTGATTTATGACAAAGCCAATCTTGGAATCGGGATATTTCTCCTTTGCGTTTTTGAAAAGCGTTTCAAGCGCGCCGGCAAAGGTTGTGTCGTCAAGGCTGCCGTCAAGGGAGCCAAGCTCCACATGGCACCAAAAATCGTTTATTCCGCCCTGCATGATTAAATAATCAAGCTCCTCGGGGAGCGCGTCAAGCATATCTATAATGCAGGGACGGTAGGACTGCGAATCGTCCGACCATTTCACGTTACGCGTGATGGTTGCTCCGCCCTTTGCCTCGTTCACGGCGGTGAGATTATTGTTTTCGCTGAGAATTTTAGCGTAGCCGCCGGCGTAATTCGTGCCGTAGCTTATGCTGTCGCCGATCACTCCGACGGTTGAATTTGTCAAGGGATTTTCCTCTATTGTAACCGTTTGCGTGTCTCCGTCCCAGGACACCACGCAGCCGAAGCTTTCGGAAACAAAGCGCAGCGGAACCATGGTATAGCCGTCCGTTATCATCGGCGCGGCTGTAAGGGTGTATGCCTCGCCGTTTTTATAAGCCTGTTCGCTGCCGATTGTTATACTGATTTCCACACCGTCCTTTTGGGAGGTTACGGTGCGCGTCTCCTCATCCCATTCAATCTCCGCGCCGAGCGCCTCAAAAATCGAGCGCATCGGAACAAATGTCGTACCCTCCGTTATGAACGGCTCGACACTGCATTCAAGAGCTTCACCGTACAAAAGCACGGTTACGGAATCCGCCGAAGCGGCTGTAGCGGTCAAAACCGCCGCCAAAAATATAGGTATGAATTTTTTAAGCATATTTTATCCTCCCTATCCCAAAATCTTCTCAATCAAAGCCGCAAGCTCCTCAGCCTTTTTTGTTATATATTCCTTGTCGTTACCCTCAATCATAACGCGCACAAGAGGCTCCGTGCCGGACGGTCTTATAAGCACTCTGCCCTCTCCGGCAAACTCGTCCTCAAGAGCCTTGCAAGCCGCCGAGATTTCCTCGTTTTCCATATATGTATTCTTATTTTCAAGTCTTACGGTCGCGTTCCTGAGTACCTGCGGCATCACCTTTACAATACCCGCCGCCTCGGATGCTCTGAGTCCCGTTTTCTTCAGCACAGAAAGGAATTGCAGCGCGCTCACAAGTCCGTCGCCGGTGGTGTTATGGTCAAGGAAAATAATGTGTCCCGACTGCTCGCCGCCTATGTTATATCCGTTTTTCAGCATTTCCTCAAGAACGTAGCGGTCGCCCACCCTTGTGCGCGGAATATTTATGCCCATCTTTTCGCCCGCGATAAACAGACCGAGATTACTCATAACTGTCGCAACAAGGGTATTCTGCTTAAGAGAGCCGTTGTCGCGCATAAATTTGGCGCATACAGCCATAATCTGGTCGCCGTCGATGAGCTTTCCGTTCTCGTCAACGGCAAGCATTCTGTCCGCGTCGCCGTCGAACGCGATACCGACGTCCGCGCCGATTGACGTTACATAAGCCTGTAGGCTTTCCATATGCGTCGAGCCGCACATCGCGTTGATATTTACGCCGTCCGGCGTGTTGTGAATTGCCTCCACATTCGCGCCGAGCTTGTTTAAAGCCTTAAATGCCGTTTCATAGCTTGCGCCGTTCGCGCAGTCAACGGCAACCTTCATACCGTCAAGGCGGCAGTCTATTGTGGAGCAGGCAAACGCGACATAATCCTCAACGGCGTTATGATTGGCGTTCACATATCCGACCTTGCCGTGCGGCGGCAGATTGTCAATGGTTCTTTCGCCGAGTATGTAGCTTTCTATTTCGTCCTCTATGGCGTCGCTTAATTTATAGCCGTCGCCGTTGAAAAACTTAATGCCGTTATACTCACACGGGTTATGCGACGCGCTGATAACCACGCCGGCGTCGGCTTTATAATACCTCGTCAAATACGCTACGGCGGGCGTCGGAACAACGCCCAGCGGAATAACCTTTGCTCCTACGGAGCATAGTCCCGCGGTAAGCGCCGCCTCAAGCATATCGCCCGATTTTCTTGTGTCCTTGCCTATTAATATTCTCGGTCTTTTTGAGCTGTGCTTTGTCAGAACATACGCTCCGCTTTGACCTGTTTTAAACGCGAGCTCCGCGGTTAAATCCTTGTTCGCGATACCCCGTATGCCGTCCGTGCCGAATAGCTTTCCCATTCTGTTTTCCTCCTTATTCTTTAATCACACCATTTCCGCGCCGCTTTGAATATCGTTCAAGGTGGTAAGCACGGTCAGCTTATCCTCAAATTCCGCGGACAAAATCATACCGTTGGATTCAAGTCCCATAATCTTTCTCGGCTTCAAATTCGCCACGAACAAAACATTTTTGCCTATAAGCTCCTCCGGCTTATGGAATTTTGCGATACCCGAAAGAATTTGTCTTGTTTCGCTGCCGACCTGCAAGGTAAATCTCAAAAGCTTTGAGGACTTCGGCACCTTTTCGCACTCGATTACCTTACCGACGCGCACATCGAGCTTTTCAAACTCGTCAAACTCGATATAGTCCTTATACGGAGCGATTTCTATCATTTCCTCTTCGGGCTCGCCCAGCTCCGCTTCAAGCTCGGCAAGCTTCTTTTCCGCGTCTATTCTCGCAAACAGCGGAACCGCCTCGCCTACCCTTGTACCCGCTTTCATGGTGCCGAAGGTCTTTGTGCTTTCAAAGGTCAAATCGTCCGCGCCTATCTGCTCCGCGATTTTCTTTGATGTTTCCGGCATATACGAGCTGAGCAGCGCGGCAATTATCCTTATCGTTTCGGCAAGGTTATACAGCACTGTGCCCAATCTCGGCTTGTCGGCATCGTTTTTTGCAAGTATCCACGGAGTTGTTTCATCAATATACTTATTGGCTCTGTCAACAACCCTCCATATCTCGTCGATACTGTCAGCCACGTGCAGGGTTTCCATCTTGTTCATGATTTTTTCAACCGCGCCGACAGCGACAGCCTTTAGGTCGCCGTCAAATTCGCCGCCTATGTCTCCGGACTGTATTTCACCGCCGAAATACTTATTTATCATCGCTACGGTTCTGTTTACAAGGTTGCCCAAGGTATTCGCGAGGTCGCTGTTGAAACGGCTTATAAACACCTCGTAGGTAATCGTGCCGTCCTGAGCGAAGGGCATCTCGTGCAGCGAGTAATATCTCACCGCGTCAACACCGAAATGTCTTACCAAATCCTCGGCGTAAATCACATTTCCGCGCGACTTGCTCATTTTTTCATCGCCGACAAGCATCCACGGGTGTCCGAACACCTGCTTCGGCAGCGGCTCGCCGAGCGCCATAAGCATAATCGGCCAGTAAATTGTGTGGAAACGCAGAATGTCCTTGCCGATAATATGCACGTCCGCAGGCCAGTATTTTTTATACAGCTCGCCCTTTTCATCGGGAGTGTATCCGAGCGCCGTGATATAGTTTGAAAGCGCGTCTATCCACACATAAATTACGTGTCCCGGGTCAAACTCAACGGGTATGCCCCATGTAAAGCTCGTTCTCGACACGCACAAATCCTGCAATCCGGGCTTCAGGAAGTTGTTTACCATTTCATTTTTGCGCGACTCCGGCTGAATAAATTCGGGGTGAGATTCGATGTAGTCCATCAGCTTATCCCGGTACTTGCTCATTTTGAAGAAGTACGCCTCTTCCTTTGCCTTCCTTACCTCTCTGCCGCAGTCGGGACATTTGCCGTCCTTTAGCTGCGTCTTTGTCCAGAACGACTCGCACGGAGTACAGTACCAGCCCTCATACTCGCCCTTGTATATATCGCCGTTGTCGTAAAGCCTTTTAAATATCTGCTGAACCGCCTTTACGTGGTAGTCGTCCGTTGTGCGGATAAACTTATCGTAGCTGATATTAAGCATATCGGCTATATCCCTTATCTGTCCGGCAATTTTGTCAACGTGCTGCTGCGGCGTGATTCCGTCCGCCTCGGCAATTTCCTGTATTTTCTGTCCGTGCTCGTCGGTGCCGGTAAGGAAGAACACGTCCTTTCCGATAAATCTGTTAAATCTCGCGATGGCATCGGTCAAAATAATCTCATAGGTGTTGCCGATATGAGGCTTTTTTGACGTATACGCAATCGCCGTCGTAATATAGTATTTGTCTTTATTCATCCCAGTCACTCTCCATTAACTCTACCAAAAATTTTTTAAACATTAAAAATTGCTTCTTTATAAAGCTGCCCATTGACTTTAAAAGGTTTATGAGCCAATCGAACACGCCCGCCTTATAAAAGCTGATTATAAGCACCAAAATTATCGGTCCCAAAATCAATCCGCCTATGCTTAGCGTCTTATAGCCGACGTACATTGACATAAGCGTCAAAATGGGGTTCATTCCGATTCTCGAGCTTACCAGCTTAGGCTCCGTAAAATGGCGCGTAAGAGCTACGGCAACGTATATTACAATAAGTCCTATGCCGAGCTTTATCTCGCCGTTTATAAACTCTATCACCGTCCACGGCCATAAAATAAGTCCGCTGCCGAAAAACGGGAGCGCGTCCAAAACGGCAATTCCGAGCGCTGTCAAAAGCGCGTAGTCTATATTAAGCACGCTCATGCCTATAAACATTATCACAAAGGCGATAAACATAAGTATTACCTGCGCCCCTAGGTAGCCGCCGAGGTATTTTTTAAGCTCGCGCTTAACCATGTTCAGCCTGTTCAGGAATTTATCGCTGCACAGCTTTTTCACCGTCCTGCTTACAAGCTTGTTTTCCGAAACCATAAAGTACGACGAGAGTATAAACACGATTATTCCTATAAACACGCTCGGCAGCGCTTTCGCGAAGTTGCCGGCGTAGTCCACCACCGGCGTTGATTTTGTGTTTATGAAATCCGCCGCTCTTTCGGATATGCCCTCGCCTATCGCGGAGAGTGCCTCCTGCACGTTTACGGGAAGATTGTCGTACACCACCGACCACTTATCGCCGAAGGAATGCAGACCGCTTTGCACGCTTTCGTAAATCTGCGGAAACTGCGTGTAAAGCATTCGCACCTCGTCAATGATTTTCCATATCAAAAACGACAGCACACCGCCCAAAATTCCGACGATAAGCACAATAACCAGCACCGCCGACAATCCGCGCGGTATTTTAAGCTTTCTCTGCAAAAAATCCGCCAGCGGATTAACCGCCATTGAAAACAGATAGCCGAGCAGAAACGGCAGAAACAGCTCCACCAAAAATCCCAGCACGCTCAATATTTTCGGAAGAAATATATATACCAGCACCGCCGCCGCAGCCAACGCGGCAACGAAGCTTATAATTTTTATCCAATTCTTTTTTATTTTCATAAAATCATTCCCTTCACGAATTACGAGAATGTATGGCAGCTCTTAATCTAAATTAAGGAACCTGTTCATAAGGGTATATCCCTTTTCAATATAAATACCGGTCTTTTTGCCGTTTTCCTCGGTGTAGGTAAGACCCGCGTTTGTGTCCGTTTCGGCGGTTGAGTCGTAAATGATGTACGGCACGGGGTCCGATACGTGAGTTTTCAGCTTAATCGGCGTCGGGTGATCCGGCAAAATCATCATTCTGTAGTCTATGCCGCGCTTTTCAAGCTCGTCCTTAAGGAATTTTACAACCCTTTTGTCTATTGTTTCAACGGCGAATTTCTTCTTTTCCGGAAGTCCCTGATGTCCCATTTCATCGGGTGCCTCCATATGCACGTATACAAAATCGCTGCCGCCGAGCAATGCGTCAAGCGCAGCCTGCGCCTTGCCGTCCCAGTTGGTTTCGCAGTTGCCCGTCGCGCCCTCAACATCTATCGAGTTCATACCGGCGCATTTCGCGATGCCCTTGATAAGGTCAACGGCGGAAATAACACTGCCCTTCAATCCGAATTTCTTTTCGAAATTATCAAGCTGCGGCTTTGTGCCCTCGCCCCACGGCCATATCGAGGTCGCCGGATTTTTTCCCGCCGCGATTCGCGCCTTGTTTACGGGATGCTCCTTTAAAATCCTCTCGCTCTTTTTCATCATCTCGATAAATGTTTCCGCGCCGTCGCCCTTGGGGAGATGGTCGGTTATCTTTTTATCGGAAATATCGTGCGGCGGCGTCATATCGACATTTGTGCTGCCGCCGTTCCATACGCATAAATGACGGTAGCTTATGCCCGGGTAGAATTTTATCTTATCCGTGTTAAGCTCCGCGGCAACCGCCTCCATAAGCTGCGCCGCCTCCTCCGTGGTAATCTCGCCGGAGCTGTAATCAAGCATGGTTTTATCCTCGTAATTTTCCTCATCGCTGAGCGTTACAAGGTTTGTTCTGAACGTAACGTCGTCGTCCTTCATTTCAACGCCGATTGACGCCGCCTCAAGCGGAGAGCGTCCGCTGTAGCACTTTTTCGTGTCGTAACCCATTACCGACAAATTCGCCACATCGCTGCCGGGCTTCATGCCGTCCTGCACGGTTTTTACCATACCCATTTCACCGTGCTGCGCCATATAGTCGATTGTCGGCTTATCGGCTACCTCCAAAATTGTTTTTCCGTCAAAGGCGTCTACGGGATAATCCGCCATTCCATCACCTAATATTACTATATATTTCATTTACTTCTCCTCCTTTATTCCCGCTATTATTGCTATCGCTCCGCGTCCCACGTGGGTGCCTATAAGCGGACCGAATTCGCCGTACATTTTAATACATTCCTCTCCAAACTCATCCTTCAGCTTTTCGCATACTTCCTTTCCCCTGTTCTCGTCCGACTGCACAATAAGAAATCTCGGGTTTGAGCTGTCAAAGTCCTCGTCCTCGCTCACCTTTTCAATGAGCTTATCCATAAGCTTTTTCTTACCTCTAAGCTTATCCATACTTTCAACCAAACCGTTTTCTATCGTTAAAATCGGCTTTATATCAAGCAGCGAGCCGACAAAAGCAGCCGTTTTTGACAGCCTGCCGCCCTTTTCAAGATACTTCAGCGTGTCAACAAGTAGAAAACACCGCCATGCTTTTATATATTTTTCACATTCCGCCGTAATCTCCGCCGCGCCCGCGCCGCTTTGCGCCATCTGAGCCGCGTGCACGGCGGTCTGCGCGATGTAGAGCGAAAACTTTTGCGTGTCCGCAATATGAAAATCCGCGTCGGGATTTTCCTCGATAATCTCGTTTCGGACAAGATTTGCCGTCTGATACTGACCGCTCGCCGCGCCCGACAGCGCGAAATAAATCACGCTCTTATGCTCGGCGCATTGACGCTTAAAATAGTCATACATATCCGCGTAGGGCGTTTGCGACGTGGTCGGGAATCCGTCAAAGCTTTCAAGCTTATCATAAAATTCCTCATTCGTTATATCCGCGCGCTGCACATACTGCTCCTCGCCGAACAGGCTCAGAAACGATATAACGCCTATGTCATACTTATCGGCAATATCCTGCGGTATATCGGAGCCGGAATCCACGACAATTTTAATATCCGCCATTACCATTCTCCTTTACCATGTAAATTTTGTAAGCTGTCCGAGGCCTTTGAGATTATCAAAGCCCTGCTGACGCAGTGCCTCATACACCACTATCGCCACGGAATTGGACAGGTTCAGGCTTCTTGCCTCGGCAATCATCGGTATTCGTATGCACCGCTCCTCATGCTCGTAGAGCAGCTCCTCGGGAAGTCCCGCATCCTCGCGTCCGAACAGGATAAAATCATTATCCTTAAATTCGGCATCCGCGTAAATATGCGGAGCCTTTGTGGTGGCGTAAAAATATCTCGCGCCCTTTGTCTTTTCAAAAAAGTCGGCAAGATTGTCGTAATATGCGACATTTAACAAATGCCAATAATCCAGTCCCGCGCGTTTAAGGTTCTTATCGGTAATCTGAAACGCCGTCGGGCGCACAATATGAAGCCGACAGCCGGTCGCCGCGCAGGTACGGGCGATATTTCCGGTATTCTGCGGTATTCTCGGCTCAACCAAAACTATATTAAACAAAAAATCATATCCTTTACTTCAGAAATTTAAGCATAAACCTGTTGAGAAGCGGACGCTTTATTATAACCGCCTTTTTGGGGCAAAGCTCCTGACAGCAGAAGCATTTTATGCACCTTTTCTCATCTATAACGGGCTTGCCCGACGACATATCTATTGCTTTCGGCGGACAGCACCTCGCGCATTCGCCGCAGCCTACGCATATATTGTAATCCATTTTCGGTCTTGACGCAAGCGCGTTTGTGAGCCTGGCATTAAGCGATGCCGGAAGTGAAATCAGCTTAAGCAGATTAAAATGGCTTTCGGGCTTTACAAAATCCCTCATAATCAAAGGCTCCAAATCCTCGCCGATAATTTCCAATTTCTCCGCGCCGTCCGCGACAAGTCCGCGCTCAATCGCCTCGCGCACGGTATCCACCTCGGCGGGCGCGTAATCTATAAGGCGGCACGCCGCCAAATCGAGCGCGTGAGCGTTCTCCGATGCCATAACAAGTCCTATATGCCGATTCTGTCCCGCGGTGGGTCCGTTGCCCTCCATTCCCCATACCGCGTCCATTATGGACAGCGCGGGTTTCACGCACTCGTGCAAATCCACAAGCATGGAGCAAAATGATTTTCTCTCGTTAAGACGGAAATGCAGCTCCGCCTTATATGTTCCCGGAATTGTTCCGAAAAGATTTTTTACCGCGCCGGTGTAGCTCGTCATAGCGTGCGTTTTCAGCTTGGGAAGCGAAATTATAACGTCCGCGTCAAATATCGGATTTATTATCGGTATATTTTTAACCGTTTTTCCCTCGGGAAAATGCACCTCGGTAAAGCCGGTGTCAAAATTCAACCTCGCGTTTGTTCCCTCAATCGCCTTGTTAATTCCGCACACGCTGTACACGCCCTTGAGCGCCGCCGCGTTATACGGCCCTCCGGGACTTTCGGCTATCGTCACGATTCCTCCCGCCTCCTCAACTGTTTCTATAACCGCGTGAAGAAATTCGGGATTGGTGGTGACAGCCTCCTCCGGCTTTTTCTTTGAAACAAGGTTTGGCTTGATAACCACCTTGTCGCCCTTTTTTATAAATTTCTCAATTCCTCCGATAAGCGCGACCGCTTCATAAACCGCGGACCGAACCTCGGAGTACCTTTCACATTTTACAACGGAAACCTTATTGTTCATATAAATCTCCATTCCGCCGCCTTGCGGCGGCAAAAATCATAACGTGGAAAAGAAACAAGCAGATTGCCGTTATGAGAGACGACGGCGTATAAATATACTCCGAGTCTCGAATAATGGTAAGATGCGCCGTTTATTTTTCACGTTAAAACCTCCGCCTATTTTATCATTATACAATATTCTTCCTAATATTTCAACCGTTAAACGGCATTGACACAAGAAAAATTTGAATTTTAAGCCGCCGCGCGGTAAAATAATATAAAAATTTTGCGATAATTCGTCCTGAAAAATTGTATTATATACGTATTTGCAAATACAGAAGAGGGGAGCGATAAAATGACCGACAGCGAAAAGCCGCAATACCTCTATTCCGGCGCCAATGTGAACAAGTCGGACGCGAGCGTGGAGACAGTAACCAAAAAGGTAAATCAAAAATTCAAATTTACCGTTGACGTAAGCGGCAACAGCATTCCGCCCGATGAGAGCGTCAGCCGCGAAAGCCTTGAACGCCGCCTTGCCGCGATTGAAGCATTTGAGGAAAATATATTACGCTCGATTACGACAACGCTGTCGTTATAAGCTTAAATTAAAAAACACCGCGCCGGCTTTGCCCGCGCGGTGTTTTGTTGTTCGGTTTTTATATCAGCGGCGCGATAAGGCGCATTACGTGTCCCAGAAGCTTTGTGAACGGATTGAATTTCTTTATATCCTCATAGGTGATTTTCTGCGAGAGAGCGAGAGTGTCCTTGAAATCGCGCTCAATATCAATCACCGCCGGCACGTCAACCATGTACGCCGCGCATTCATAATGCAGGTAAAGACTGCGGTAATCGTGGTTTATCGTACCCACAATCGCCTTGCGCCCGTCGCTTATAGACATCTTCGCGTGTACAAAGCCCGGCGTGTACTCGTATATTTCAATCCCGACGTCAAGAAGCTCCTTGTAGTATGTTCTCGCGAGGTAAAAGGCATACGGCTTGTCCGGTATGTGCGGCATAATTATTTTCACGTCCACTCCGCGCTGCGCCGCGTATTTCATGCTTTCAAACATTTCGTCGTCTATAACAAGGTACGGCGTCATTATATAGGTGTATTCCGAGGCGTTGTCAAGATTATGGATATACGCGCGCTTTCCGACGTATATATCGTCAAGAGGAGTATCGCCGAACGGTATTACAAAGCCGGCGGCGTCCGCGGGGTTTCCCTTTGACGCGTTTATATATTCCCCGCCGTCCTCTATGCTTTCGTTGTTCACATTCCACATTTCAAAGAACATCGCCGTATAACCCGCCACAGCGTCGCCCTTGAGCATAATTCCGGTGTCCTTCCAGTGACCGAAGCGTTCCTTTTGGTTTATATACTCGTCGGCAAGGTTTATTCCTCCGGAAAACGCCGTTTTCCCGTCTATAACGACAATCTTTCTGTGGTCGCGGTTGTTTTGATGCGTGGAGATAAGCGGTACTATCGGGGAAAAAACCCGACATTTTATTCCGTATCTTTCAAGCGTTTCGTTATAGCGCACGGGCAGAGTGGTAAGACAGCCCATAGCGTCATACATAAGCCTCACCTCGACGCCCTGCTTCACCTTTTGGCGCAGTATTTCAAGAACCTCGCGCCACATTTTATCGGCGGAGTTTATAATGAAAAATTCCATAAAAATAAACCTTTCCGCCTTTAAAAGCTCCTTTTTCATATCCTCATACATTTTTTCGCCTATGGGATAATACTGAACCGCCGTGTTTGAAAACGCGGGCGAGCCGCCGTATTTTTCAAGATAACCGGCAAAGCTGTATTCGCGCTTGTCAAGCAGAGCCAAATTCTTCATAACCTCCTCGTCGCGGGGAAGGTATTTTTTGTTAAGCTCCTGAGCGCGGGTGTAATCATCGCGTATATTGCGCGTAATCGTCCTTGCGCGCGTATAAATATAGAACAGCGCGCCGAATATGGGAATAATGGAAATAAGCGTTATCCACGTCATTTTGAAGGTGGACTCCTCTGTGCGGTTTATTTCGTATATCACAAGTATGGCGCTCAAAACAGTGGAAAAACCCGTAATCGCAACGGAATAGTCTGAAATCCATATAAACATCGCCACAAATACGGCAATTTGCAGCAGCAGCATTATAAATGCGAAAAGCTTATTTGAATATAACAGCCTGTTAATTTTCTTCATAAAATCCACCTTTTATCTGTAGTTATTTAAGCGACTTTATATAGGCGAAGGTTTTTTTCTCCCCCTCTTTTTGCAGCATTTCAAGCCAACCCTCCAGCAGAGCCGCCGTTTTCGGGTGCATACTGCTTTTGGCGTTTCCGCGCTCGAAATATTCTATCGGGTTATTGTTCGTATAGCCGTCGCCGAGATATATTTTACCTGCCGCGACGCGGTCGCAGAACATTTCCTTTACATAATTAAGCGGCATCTCCACCGCCTCCGGACGGCGCGTTTGCGGGTTATAGTCCGTCCAGTATTCAAAGTGATGCTTATTTCTGCCCTTGTGGTGCATCCACGCGCGGGAATATCCGTACTCGCGCCGCTCCGCCTCCGTGGGACTTCTGTCGCCCAGGTAAAACTTAGCGCCCGCGAAAAATTCCGTCGGACTGTATTTTGATAGGTCGTGGCGCAGTCCCTGCCATAAAATTCCGCATTTATAGCAATGGTATATCACCTTGTGCCTGTGCCGCGTTATGGTTGAAAAATGTTTTATCAAATGCAACATATAGCCAAACTTCCCTTTAATTATAATACTTTATTATATCACGCTTGCCGATAATTTACAACATCAAAAAAACCTACTTTGTCGTTTTTTCTGTAATAAAGCGGTTTAAGGCGTAGCTTACGGCAAAATCAAATAAAGCCGCCGCGGCAAAAACCGCGGCAGCTTATTTAAAACGTGTTTTAGAACAATCCGCCCATACCGCCGTAGGCTACAACAATAGTCGCAAAGACGATTGAAACCATCGAAAGCAGCTTAATCAAGATATTAACAGACGGTCCGGAGGTATCCTTGAACGGGTCGCCGACGGTGTCGCCGACAACAGCCGCCTTATGGTTTTCGCTGCCCTTGCCGCCGTAGTTGCCCGCCTCTATATACTTCTTGGCGTTATCCCAGCTTCCGCCGGAGTTAGCCATCATAATAGCGAGAACAAATCCCGAAACAAGCGCGCCCGCGAGCATACCCACAACGCCGTTCGCGCCGAGAATAAGTCCGACAACAATCGGAGCGAGTATTCCCAAAGCCGCCGGCAAAATCATTTCCTTAAGCGAGGATTTTGTACAAATATCCACGCAGGTTTCATAATCCGCCTCAGCCTTGCCCTGCATAAGTCCCTTTATTTCGCGGAACTGACGTCTTACCTCAACAACTATCTTCTGCGCCGCGCGTCCCACAGCCTGCATGGTCATCGCGCTGAACAGGAACGGGAGCATAGCTCCGACGAACAAGCCTATAAGAACCGCCGGATTTGTAATTGTAAGGTCAAGCTCCGCGCCCAAGCCGGTAACCTTGTCGGTGTACGAAACGATAAGCGCGAGAGCGGTAAGAGCCGCCGAGCCTATCGCAAAACCCTTGCCCGTAGCGGCGGTTGTGTTGCCGAGCGAGTCAAGCGCATCCGTTCTCTCACGTACAACCTCGGGAAGTCCCGACATCTCCGCAATACCGCCGGCGTTATCCGCAACGGGACCGTAAGCGTCGGTCGCAAGCGTAATACCGAGCGTCGAAAGCATACCTACAGCGGAAAGTCCCACGCCGTAAAGTCCGTGAGTAAACAATTCTTCACCTGCATATCCGGCTCCCGATGTAAAGTAGCTGATGATTACCGAAATTCCGATGATAATTACCGGAATAGCGGTTGACGCCATACCGAGAGCGATACCGTCGATTATAACCGTAGCCGAGCCTGTTTCGGACGACGCGGCAAGCTTTTTTGTCGGCTTATATGAATCCGATGTGTAGTACTCCGTAAAGAAGCCTATCAATACGCCCGCCAAAAGTCCGGAGATTACCGCCCAGAACACGTTCGAGTTTTCCGGCAGCAATGTGAATATCAATATCGCCGAGCCTATCGCCGAAAGAACAGCCGACGCGTACGTGCCGCGTCTTAACGAGCCCAAAAGCGATTTTTGCGTCGCGTTTTCCTTGGTTGACACGAAGAATGTGCCTATAATTGACGAAATAATGCCGATTGCCGCGATAAGCATGGGAACAAGAACTCCGTTAAAGCCGAGTCCCGCCGCCGTTGCAAGCGCACCGCACGAAATTATCGAGCCGACATACGACTCGTAAAGGTCCGCGCCCATACCGGCAACGTCACCCACGTTGTCGCCCACGTTATCGGCGATACAAGCCGGATTTCTCGGGTCGTCCTCGGGAATACCCGCCTCAACCTTACCAACAAGGTCCGCGCCGACGTCGGCAGCCTTGGTGAAGATACCGCCGCCCACACGCGCGAACAGCGCCATAGAGCTTGCGCCCATACCGAATGTAAGCATAGCCGACATAATATCGGTTACGTCTTCAATTCTAAAGCCGAATTTCAAAATCATAAACCACGCGCTTATGTCCAAAAGTCCGAGTCCGACAACCGTAAGTCCCATAACCGAACCCGACGAGAACGCTATTTTTAGACCCTTGTTAAGTCCCTCGCGCGCTCCGTTGGCGGTTCTTGTGTTGGCGTAGGTCGCGATTTTCATGCCGATAAATCCCGAAAGTCCCGAGAAAAATCCGCCGGATAAAAACGCGAACGGTACATACGGAGTTAAAAATCCCGTAAACGCAAGGACTATCAGTATCACAAACATAACGGCAAAGAAAATGCCGACCGTTTTATACTGACGCTTTAAGTACGCCATAGCGCCCTTGCGAATTTTTGCGCCTATTGCCTTCATGGTGTCCGTGCCCTCGGGCTTCCTTTTTACGGAGTAGAATTTGACGCACGCGAATACGAGCGCCAACACCGCGCAGAGGAATACCGCGACAGGCGCGATTTTTTCAAAGTTGCTCATGTGAATAACCCCTTCCATATTTTATTAGGTATATTTATTTTATAACGATACCGCCAAATAGTCAATACAAAAATCAAAATTGTAATTAAATTAAAATTCAATTTTAAATATATATTGACAAAAGTGCCGTATTAGAAT
>JAJQAT010000023.1:0-2298 GCA_021203665.1 Bacillota bacterium | reverse complement strand
GTTTTCGCTTAAAATTGACTTGAATTTGGGAGATAATTGATGAGTATACGAAAATTAATGATAGCCTTGGCGGTAATTTTGTTTGCCGCGGCTATTGTTCCGGAATTTTTGGAAAACAGAGCCGAAAAAACCGTCGAGGAGGAATATACTCCGACGGTTCAGACGGTGACCGTCACCGCCGTGGGCGACTGCACCTTCGCGACGGACGCGAACGCGTCGCAGTCGGGCAGCTTTGTTTCCTACGCTCAAAGCGAGGATTACACGTACTTTTTCCAAAATGTGGCGGGTATTTTCGCCGAGGACGACCTTACCATTGTAAATTTTGAGGGTACGCTGTCCAATCAGGGCACGCGCGAGGATAAGGAATTCGCATTCAGGGGAAAGCCGGAATATGTGCAGATTTTGACCTCGTCAAGCGTTGAGGCGGCTAATCTTGCCAATAATCACAGCTCGGATTACGGCGACGTGAGCCTTACCGACACGATGAAATATCTGAATGAGGCGGGAATATCCAATTTTTCGGGAACAAATACCGCCATACAGGAGATAAACGGTATTTCCGTCGGTCTGGTAGGTATAAACGCGCTCAACGAAACGGAGGCGGAAAAGCTTGAAAAGGCTATAGGCACCGTAAAGAGCCTCGGCGCGCAGCTTGTCATCGTGAGTATGCACTGGGGCGAGGAAAAGGCGACCGAGCCGAACGCGGAGCAGATTGAGCTTGCGCACAAGGCGGTGGATTTGGGCGCGAATCTCGTTATAGGCACTCACCCGCACGTTTTGCAGGGATTTGAGAAATATAACGGCAGCTATATAGCGTACAGCCTGGGTAATTTCTGCTTCGGCGGAAACAACAATCCCGCGGATAAGGATACCGCCATATACAGACAGGTATTCACCTTTGTTGACGGAGTGCTCCAGGACGACGACAATATGGAAATAATACCCGCGACAATATCCGGACATGACGATTATAACGACTATCAGCCGGCTGTTGCCGAGGGTGACAGGAAAATTCAAATACAAAATAAGCTCCTTGAATATTCCGCGCCGTTCGGACTTTTGTCATTAAATTTCAGATAAATGCCGTGTTTTTGAAAAAGCGTTTTTTAAACGCTTTTTTCGGTTGATTTTGCGCGTTATTTGATTCAAATTTGACAATATCGAAAAATTTTAGTATAATAACTTGTATTTAAAGAGAAAGGTACATTTTTTGATAATCATAGAAAGGAAAGAAAAAATGAAAAAGATTATTTCGGCGGCGGTCGCCGCCATAATGCTCGGCGTGATGTGCGCGCCCTCCGCCCTTGCGGCGGAGAGCTGGCGCGAGGCTTTTGTTACGCGTCTTATGAGAATAATGTCGTCAAACCCGTCGTATAACGAGATAGTGCTTACCGACCTTGACAGAAACGGAATACCGGAGGCGTTTGTTATGCGCGGCGGCGCGGACGGCGGAATCAGCGCCGGATTTACCATGAACGGAAACACTATTTCGAGCATAGAGGTTCCGGGCGATATTATCGGCGAATGTCTTACGGATATAACCGTTTACGAAAAGGACGGAAGATACATATTTGTAGGCCGCGAGATACCGAGGTACTCATCGGTTATAAATTATTACAAGCTCGTCTTTGACGGACAAACCCTCACGGCGGAAAAAATTCTGAAATCCTACGTCAGCGCCTATCCCACAATACCCTATGTGGATATGTACGGCGATGATTTTCTTACAAACGGATACCCCGACAGATCAAAGATAAAGAGCTTTGTAGATCAATACGAGGGTATAAACTCGCTCACGGCGACAAATTCCAACGCGAAGCTTTTGGTTGACGGCGAGGAGGTCGAGATTTCGGGATACACCGTAAACGACTCAAACTATTACAAAATCCGCGACATCGCGATGATTTTGCGCAACACAAACGCCAAATTCGACGTTGCTTGGGACGAGGATTTGAGCGCGATAACCGTTTCGCGCGGAGTTAAATATACGATAGTCGGCGGCGAGCTGAGCGAGGACAGCGCGACCGCGCTCAATGTCGAGCAGAACACCGCTCCGGTGTACGTGGACGGCGAGGAAACGGAGCTGTTCTCGTACAACATAAACGGAAACACATACTTTAAAATCCGCGATATAGGCGATATGGTTGGATTTGAGGTTGACTGGGACGGCGACGCTCAGGCGGTGGTAATAAAAACGGAATAATCCCGCTAATCCGGCAGCAAAAAAGCGTTCTCGGAACGCTTTTTTTGTCGAAAATCATTGATTAATGCTAAATTTTATAGTATACTGTATTGTAT
>JAJQAT010000095.1 GCA_021203665.1 Bacillota bacterium | reverse complement strand
AATCATGTTTGATAAATTGGAAGCGCTTGAAGCGCGGTTTACGCTTGTTTCGGAAAAAATAAGCGCTCCCGAGGTAATTGCCGACCAGGATTCATGGCGCAAGTACTGCAAGGAGCATTCGGATCTTACGCCGATTATAGATAAATACAGAGAGCTTAAGGCGGCAAAGCAAACCGTCGCGGACGACAAGGAAATGCTGGAGGCGACGCACGACAAGGAATTTGAGGAAATGATTCGCCTTGAAATGTCCGAAGCGGAGGAGATTATCGAAAAGGCGGGCGAGGAGCTGAAAATACTTCTTTTGCCCAAGGATCCCAACGACGACAAAAACGTCATTATGGAAATACGCGGCGGCACGGGCGGCGACGAGGCGGCTCTTTTCGCGGCGGACCTTATGAGAATGTACTCGATGTACGCGGAAACGAAAAATTGGAAAATAGATATTTTAAGCTCCAATCCCACCGATATAGGCGGATACAAGGAAATCAGCTTTTCGATAGAGGGTCACGGCGCGTACAGCCGTCTTAAATTCGAAAGCGGCGTACACCGCGTACAGCGCGTTCCGGAAACGGAATCGAGCGGAAGAATACACACCTCCGCCGTTACCGTGGCGGTTCTTCCCGAGGTTGAGGACGTCGAGGTAGAAATAAACCAAAACGACCTGAGGATTGACGTGTTCCGCGCCGGCGGTCCCGGCGGTCAATGCGTAAACACCACCGATTCGGCGGTGCGCATTACCCATATACCCACGGGCATTGTGGTTTCGTGCCAGGACGAGAAATCTCAGCACAAAAATAAGGATAAGGCAATGAAAATCCTGCGTTCGAGAATTTACGAGGTTATGGAGGAGCAGCGTCACAAGGAAATCGCCGACGAAAGAAAGTCGCAGGTCGGCAGCGGCGACAGGAGTGAGCGCATAAGAACGTACAATTTCCCGCAGAGCCGTGTTACGGATCACAGAATAAACCTCACGCTGTACAAGCTTGAGCAAATTTTAAACGGCTCTCTTGACGAAATAATAGACGCGTTGATAACGGCGGATCAAGCGGCAAAGCTTGCCAACGCCGAATAAAATAAAGGAGAGAGGAAAAAATGAACAAATTCAGCAGTCTGCAAGGAAAAACAGCCGTCATAACGGGCGGCAGCGGCGTGCTTTGCTCGGCGTTCGCCTACGCCCTGGCACAGCAGGGTATGAATGTGGCGGTACTTGGACGCACGCTTTCAAAGCTTGAGGCGGTACGCGACAAAATTAACGAGCTCGGCGGCAAGGGTCTTGCCGTTGTATGCGACGTTGTTGACAAAGACAGTGTTGCCGCGGCAAAAAAGGCGGTCAACGACGCCTTCGGAAAAACGGACATTCTCGTAAACGGCGCGGGCGGAAATCACCCGAGGGGCAATACCACAAAGGAATTTTTCGAGGACGGCGACCTTGAAAATCCCGATGTCGTTTCATTCTTTGACCTTGACAGCGAAAATTTCAATTACGTGTTTGATTTGAACATTGTCGGCACGCTTATTCCGACGCAGGTGTTTATGCCCGATATGCTCGGCAGAGAGGGCTGCACGGTAATCAATATCGCGTCGATGGGATCATATCACCCGCTTACAAAGGTAAGCGCGTACAGCGCGGCAAAGGCGGCTATAGCGAACTTCACGGAGTGGCTCGCGGTACACTTCGCAAAAAGCGGAATACGCGTAAACGCGATAGCTCCGGGCTGGTTCCAGACAAATCAAAACAGAACTCTGCTTTTAAACGAGGACGGTTCCCTTACCGAGCGTTCAAAGAAGGTTATAGCGCATACGCCGATGGACCGTTTCGGCGTTCCGGAGGACCTTATCGGTACTCTTCTGTATCTCGCGGACGACACAATGTCCGGCTTTGTAACCGGCGCGGTGATACCCGTGGACGGCGGCTTCCAAGCGTATTTCGGAGTATAAAAAGCGGCTTTCGCGGCGCGTACAGGCGCATAAAAATAAAAATCTCAAAAAAGTCAAAAAAACGTGAATCGGAACAATTTATACAGTGGTTGTTCCGATTTTTTTGTGTGTTTTACACAAAATATATGGTAAATGCAGGTACTATTTACATTCTTTTTCATGGTATTTCGAGTAAGATTTTGAATGAAGCCCCTAACCTTTTTACAGTGTATTCGAAACGGCGTCTAACTCTCGTTGTACATATAAAGAGAGGAGGAACGCAAAACACAAAAGCGGCAAAGCCGCAAAGGAAAAATTTTTTTAAATCAATAGGAGGTACAATATGGATAACATGAACTACATGAACGACACGGATTACATGAGAGACATGAGCGACGCGGAATTTGCAAAGGAGATTATGCGCATATACAATGAGGGAATGAGTATGCGCGACGAGAACGACTACACCGTAAATGAAATTCAAATGGAGAGGTTCTTTGACATATGTCACTTTTTCAGAGGCATGATCAAAGATATCGGCGAGGGATATATGGAGCCTATCCGCTTCAACCCCGTCGAGGAAAGGGGCAGCATTACGGTATATCTTAGGATTATGGACATGTGGGGCAAGGAAATACAGGAATTTTGCGACGTGTTCCGGTACGCGTCGGCTGTATCGATGGATCCGACGACGGACGGCATGATTTGCATTTCCATATCCGTCCCGCAGGTGTTTATCAGAAAGGACGAAAAAAAGAAGGCGGAAGCAATTAACCGCTTGACGGACGAATTTGAACGTATTATAATGAAAAGTATAAATGAAATGTATATTGATGAAATATAAATGAAGCAAAGGAGTGATAGATATGAGTGACGATTGGTTTTACTTAGGGTTAGGAGCTGCTTCGCAAATGACGAATAGACCAAAGTCAGTGCACTTAGACCCGCTTGAAGATCATATATATCTTAACATGGCAGGATATAACAAAGAGCGGCAGCTCGAACTCGAACAGATGTATCGTGAAAAGCCGCAAGAATTTCGAGAACTTCTCGGGCATGACAAAACTCCATCTCCTGATAAAAATAATCCCAATTATTTTTTCGTTGATGGGCAGCTATTCCCTTCTGGGGAAGCAAAGGATGTAGCTGAAATACTTGCTCGTGAGGGATATAAATATCTTAAGAACATAAACTACCCGTTAATAAGCGGCGCGATAAAAGATCCGAACTATCGCTCCGCTGTAGGGATGCCATCAACTGCGCGTCCTACTACAGATAGTTATTTAATGTCTCCGGAGAGGGAGAAGGAGTGGCAGTATACTCGCAAATCTGTCAAGAAAAGCTTAGACATTCAATTAATCACAGCTCCTCAAGCGGGGATAATAGCTTGTTTGTGCGTGTTAATGGCAACAGCGAGCACTGCTTTGAGCAATACTTTTGGTTGGATAGATGGTTCAGCAGGTATTTCCTTATGGCTTGGATTTGCTTTTATATATATGTTAGGGGCGTTTCTAAGTTGGGTAATGAATCCTATGAGGGGAAAAAGGAGAATTGGTATTTTCGCAGGATTTATGACTTATTTTTTCGCAGTGTTTACGACTCCATTTCTCATAGATGTCAATGATATAGTTGTTTACCTTGCAGTTACTATTGGCATTCCACTCATGTTGCCGCTCATTCTGCTCATGGGCTATTTCCAAAATGCTCAAAATGAACGCAAGACCGATCCTGAGAGCATTAAAAAATCGAAAGAAGCAAAGGAGTTTTTTCGCCAGGGTATTAATGAGATTATAGATAAGGAAATACAGAAAGCGCGGACTGAAATCAAGAATAACCCATCGGTATTGGATGATATTCCGCAAGTTGACGCTGAGGATAAAAGAAAAGCAGAATGGGATTATTTGAAAGACTGTAGCAAGAATGATTTCAACAATCAACATAGATTTGACAGATATATGCCCCCGTGTGAAATTGAAATGATAAATGCGAAAAAGCGCAAGGAAGAGACAGAACGTAAGGCGGAACAGTACAAACAAGATGTATTCCGGCTTGAAGAAGAAATAAATAATCTGTACAATGAAATCTCCAACAGTCTGCGCGGTAAAGGCAAGAGTGTTGAACGTGAAGAGCTGACCAAGATATATGATGAGGTTAAAGAATTATGCAAAGGTAAAGACAGTCTTACAGGAGAAGCGGCTCTGTCAACCGCCGCAAGACTACGATTAAAGAAATCTCAAATGCAAATATTCGCGAATTTATAAAAAATATAGGCAAAACCTGTCAGGTTTTGCCTATATTGATGTGGTATATATGAATTTCGTCGGGAGAATGGGAAAACCGACGAAAATTACATTTGCTTATGCTCGCCCGTGATTGAGAACTGCACCCATTCCGCGATATTCGCGGCGTGGTCGCCTATTCTTTCAAAATATTTGGCAATCATCAGCAGGTTTAAAATATCGTTCTTATGCTCCGTGCCGTTTTTAATCGCGTCTATCATATCGTCTCTGACGTTATCAAACAGCGCGTCAACCAAATCATCGGAGCATATGACATCCTCAGCCATAGCTATATCCTTATTCACGAACGCGTCAACGCTTTTATTGACCATATCGATGGTTGCCGCCGCCATTCGCTGCACATGGGAGTACTTTTCTATATAAGACGGCTGCTTTGCCGTCGCGGCAATCTCGGCAATATCATCCGCCTGGTCGCCTATGCGCTCCATATCGGTTATCATCTTAAGCGCCGCGGAAATAAGCCTTAAATCGCTCGCCACCGGCTGCTGAGTCAAAAGCAGCTTGAGGCAAAGACTTTCTATCTCCTTTTCCTTTCTGTCTATTTCCTCCTCATACTCGTTCGCGGTCTTTATGGCGTGCTTGTCGCCGTCAATCGCCTGAACGGCGTTCGCGATGGCGCTCTCTATCAGCGCGCCCATCTCGCTGAGCTTATCATTCAGCTGTTTAAGCTGCCTTGAAAATTTCTCTCTCATTATCCGAACCTCCCTGTTATATAATCCTCAGTCCGCTTATCCTTCGGTTTTGAGAATACTTTTTGCGTATCGTCAAACTCAATCATTTCGCCCAACAGAAAGAACGCGGTTTTATCGGAAATTCTCGCAGCCTGCTGCATATTATGCGTTACCATTACTATTGTATATTTTTTCTTCAGCTCCCACGTAAGGTCCTCAATCTTTGATGTGGAAATCGGGTCAAGCGCGGAGGTAGGCTCGTCCATGAGCAGCACCTCGGGTTCAACGGCAAGCGCTCTTGCTATGCACAATCTCTGCTGCTGTCCGCCCGACATTCCGAGCGCGCTTTTTTTCAGTCTGTCCTTTGCCTCGTCCCATATAGCCGCCTGTCTTAGCGAGCGCTCAACTATTTCGTCAAGCTTCGCTTTTGACCTTATTCCGTGAGTCCTCGGTCCGTACGCTATATTGTCATACACGCTCATAGGGAACGGGTTAGGCTTCTGGAATACCATTCCGACACGGCGGCGAAGCTCGTTCACCTCAATATCGCCGTACACATTTTTGCCGTCAAGCAAAACGGTGCCTTCGATTTTGCAGCCCTCAACAAGGTCGTTCATTCTGTTGAGCGTCTTTAAAAATGTGGATTTGCCGCAGCCCGACGGACCTATAAACGCCGTAACCTCATTTTCCTTTATCCGCATATCAATGCCTTTAAGCGCGTGGAAATCGCCGTAGTGCAAATTCAGATTTTTTATATCAAATTTCACTGTTATAATTCATTCCTTTCCTACTTTGATGTAAACTTTTTCGCTATCGCCGACGACATAAAGTTAATCAGGAGCACGAATACCAAAAGCACAACCGCCGTGGCGTATGCCTGATTGGTGTAAAGTCCCTCGCTTGAAAGCACATACATATGTATAGCCAGCGTTCTGCCCGACGAGAACAAATTTGACGCGACATCGGCAACCGTGCCCGCCGTATAAATAAGCGCCGCAGTTTCGCCGACGATTCTGCCTATGGCGAGTATCACTCCCGAAAGTATGCCCGGCATCGCGGACGGGATAACCACGCGGAACACGGTTCTCAGCTTGCCCGCTCCGACGCCGAAGCTGCCCTCTCTGTATGTGTCGGGAACGCTTAAAAGCGCCTCCTCCGCCGTTCGCATTATAAGCGGCAGCACCATTATCGCGAGAGTAGCCGCGCCGGCTAAAATCGAGTAGCCCCATTTCAGGTAGGTTACGAAGAACAGCATACCGAACAAGCCGTACACTATTGACGGTATTCCGGAAAGAGTTTCCGCCGTTATGCGGATAAGTCCGACAATCTTATTGCCCTTTTTCGCGTATTCCACAAGGTATATCGCCGTGAATATGCCGAGAGGCACGGCAACGACAAGCGCGCACACCGTCATTATCAAGGTATTGATTATCGCGGGCAGCATGGACACGTTTTCCGTTGTGTATTTCAGGCTGAAAAGCTCCGGCGACAGATGCGGAATGCCCTTGATGAGTATATACGCTATGAGGAATATCAATACCGCAAAGGTAAGGGTGCTTGCCAAAATGACAAGTCCCTTTAAAGCCTTTGAGCCGATATGAAATTTTCTTAACGCATCGGCAGCCTTTTTAAACGGCTTGCCGATATTTTGAATCAGCTTTTTCATCAGTCTTTCCTCCTACTCTTTATTATCGAGCATGACAGATTGATTATAAGTATGAACACGAATAATACAACGCCCGTCGCGATAAGCACCTCGCGGTGCAAATCCGCCGCGTAGCCCATTTCTATAACAATGTTGGAGGTAAGAGTTCTTATACCCTTTAAAAGACCTGCCGGCATTCTCGCCTGATTGCCCGCAACCATGATTACCGCCATAGTCTCGCCTATCGCTCTGCCCACGCCGAGGATTACGCCCGCGAGTATACCCGACCTTGCAGCCGGAATAATCACGGCGAATATGCTTCTTTCCTTTGTCGCGCCGAGCGCGAGAGAGCCTTCGTAATACTGCTCCGGAACACTCCTCAGCGCGCTTTCCGACACGCCGATTATCGTGGGCAGTATCATTATTCCAAGCAAAATCGAGGCTGTGAGGATACTGTTGCCGTTTCCTCCGAACACCGTCTTTACAAACGGCACCAGCACCACAAGTCCGAAAAAGCCGTATACTATCGAGGGGATACCTGCCAAAAGCTCCGTGGCAGGTTTGAGGATTTTATACAAGGGTTTAGGGCAATACATTGACATAAACACCGATGTCAGTATGCCTATCGGGACGCCGATTATAACGGCGCCCGCAGTTACATATATGCTTCCCAAAATCATCGGGAAGATACCGAATGATGCGGGATTATCTGTCGGAGCCCAGGTGGTTCCCGCGAGGAATTTGAACAGTCCCACCTTGCCCATTGCCGGTATTCCGTTCGCGAACAGGAATATACATATCAGCAGTACGGCAAGGATTGAAGTAATGGCGCAGACAAAGAATACTCCGCTCATTATCCTCTCTTTATATTTTCTCATAGTATCTCACTCCAAGCGGTTACAGTGCCTGTAAAGATGTCTTTGATATTTTCGCTTGTGAGGTTATCAACCGGATTTTCGGGATTTACGATTACAGCGATGCCGTCAAGTGCGATTGCCGTCGCGGTAAGAGTTTCCTTTTCGCTGTCCTTCAAATCTCTTGACGCCATACCTATGTCGCAGGTGCCTTCGATTGCGCCTGTCATTCCGGCTGTTGAATCGCTTGTTTGCAGCTCTATTTCGGCGTTTGTGTTCACCTCAAGATACGCCTCCTTGAGCTTTTCCATTATCGGCGATACCGATGACGAGCCAGCTACAACTATCTTGCCCGCCGGCATTGAGCCCGAATACGGAGCCGCGTCCTCGTCAACCTTTATATAGCCGTCGGAAACAATTTCCTGACCGTCGCTTGAAAGAATAAAGTCGATGAAGTCCTGAGCCACCTCTGAAATTTCAGCCTGTGTGGCAATATTGAAGGGTCTTGCGACCGTGTATGTACCGTTCTTTATGTTTTCCGCGGTAGCTTCAACGCCGTCAACCGACACCGCCTTTACGCTTGAAGAAAGCGAGCCGAGCGAAACATAACCGATAGCGTATTCATCGCCGGATACGTTTGTAAGCATAACGTCCGTCTTGTTCGCGATAACCGCCTCCGCGGTTGTGTTGTCGGTGGTTGTGCCGTCGTCGCCCTTTTCCTCTATTCCCATAAGCTCTATAAACGCGCCGCGAGTGCCGCTGCCGTTTTCTCTCGAAACAACCGTGATTTCGTTGTCCGCGTCAAATGACGAGCTTGAGCCGCTTCCCGATGTGTCGCTTGTTTCAGTTGCGCCGCCGCAGCCCGCAAGCGCCGCAGACGCTAAAATTCCCGTTAATAAAACCGCTGTTAATTTTTTTGTTTTCATTTTTCATATCTCCTTTTTCGTTTGTAACTCCATTTTACTCCGTCAATGTAAAATCCACTACCTTAAAAAGTTAAAATCAACGTAAAATAAAATCGGGATTTCGCGCTTACGCGTAAAATCCGACTTAAATTTGTAAAGGTAATCTTAAATGTTAATTTTCCATAAAAATACTCCGTTATACTTGAAATCTATCCGAAAAAATGTTATAATAATATGAAAGATTTATTTTAAAAATTCACGCTATGGAGTATACTATGATTGACAAGATTTGGAGATTTCGCAGCAAAACGCTTCGCGACGACACAATAAACGCCGTATCGCTCAAATACCGCGTACCGCGCGTTATTTCCACGATACTTTTAAACCGCGGCGTGGAGCCGGACGATATATCCGCATACCTGAAAAAATCTATGTCGGACATAGTAAATCCAAAGCTGATGCTTGATATGGACAAAGCTGTTGAGCGCATTTTAAAGGCTGTGGACGGCAAGGAAAAAATAACCGTGTACGGCGACTATGACGTGGACGGCATTACGGCTACGGCTCTTTTATATGAATTTTTGCTGTCAATCGGCGCGGACGCGGAATATTACATTCCCGACCGCAAGGGCGAGGGCTACGGCATAAATATAATGGCTGTGAACAAGCTTTTCCGCGGCGGCACAAATTTAATGATAACGGTTGACTGCGGAATTACCGCAATCGGCGAGGTTGAGTTCGCGAAGCTCCAGGGAATGGACGTAATCATCACCGACCACCACACCTGCAAGGAAGCTCTGCCCGACGCGGCGGCGGCTATCCTAAATCCAAAGCGTCCCGACTGCACCTATCCGTTCGACTCGCTCGCCGGAGTGGGTGTAGCGTTCAAGCTGATACTTGCCCTCGCAATGGAAAAGGGCATGAATACAAATGAAGTGTTTTGCAAATACGCGGATATTGCCGCGCTCGGCACCGTGGCGGACGTGGTTCCGCTTTTGGGCGAAAACAGAATTATTGTTGACAAGGGACTTAAGCTTTTGCGCAACCCCAGGCGTCCGGGACTGAGAGCCATAATCGAGGTCGCAGGAATATCAAGCGAAAAAATAACATCGTCAAACATAGCCTTCGCCATCGCGCCGAGGCTAAACGCCGCCGGCAGACTCGGCACCGCCACGACGGCGGTGGAGCTTCTTCTTACAAACGATGAGGGCAGAGCAAGAGAAATCGCGCTCGCGCTCGACGCGGAAAACAAGGAGCGTCAGCTTACGGAAAAGCAAATTTTTGACGAGGCTGTTGAAATGGCTGCCGCAGACCCGAATTTTGAAAAGAAAAAGGTAATCGTGCTTGCCCGCGAGGGATGGCATCAGGGTGTAATCGGCATCGTAGCGTCGCGGCTATGCTCTTTATATTACAAGCCGTGCATATTGATTTCATACTCAAACGGCGTCGGAAAAGGCTCCGGAAGAAGCATAGGCGGATTCAACCTTTTCGAGGCGCTGTCCAAATGCGAAAGGTATCTTACCGATTTCGGCGGTCACGCCGTCGCGGCGGGACTTAACGTGAATATGTCCGACCTGGACGACTTCACAAGGGAAATCAACAAATATGCGGACGAGGTGCTTGCGGAGCGGGATATGATACCCTCGGTAGAGATAGACTGTCCCCTTTCCGAGCGTGCGGTAACTCTTGAAAACGCGAAAATGCTTTCACTTCTCGAGCCCTTCGGTATGGGAAACGAAAGACCCGTGTTCGCAATCGGAAAAGTCAATGTTGTGAATATCGCGGCGGTCGGCGCGGACGGCAAGCATTTGCGCCTCAAAGTCGAGAAAAACAATCAAATAATAAATTGTATAGGCTTCGGTATGGGAGAATACGCCGCGATGATAAGCCGCGGCGACTCGCTTAATTTGGCGTTTCAGATGGATATAAACAGCTATCAGGGCAATGAAACCGTTCAGCTTATACTAAAGGATTTAAAAATAAACAGATAATTTTGCAAAACGCAGAGAGGAAGTGAGCGTATGGCGGATAAAGACAAAACAGTGATATTATCGCCGGAAAAGATACCGCAGAACATAGACGACACCGATGTTCTGGTCGATAAAATAATGGAAATGGTCAAGGGATACAGTCCCAACGCCAATACGGATATGATTTTTATTGCCTATAAGCTTGCGAAATCCGCGCATTCGCACCAATTCAGGCGCAGCGGCGAGCCATATATAGAGCATCCCGTACAGATTGCGTATATCGCCGCTCAGCTTTCGCTTGACGCGACGGCAATCTCGGCGGCTCTGCTGCATGATGTGGTGGAGGATACGCCTTACACCTACGAGGATATTGAAAGTCTTTTCGGAAAAAGCGTCGCGGAGCTTGTTGACGGTGTTACAAAGCTAAAGCAAATCAAATACAACACGCGCGAGGAGCAGCAGGTTGAAAATCTGCGAAAAATGTTCCTTGCGATGGCAAAGGATATTCGCGTGGTTATAATAAAGCTGATAGACAGGCTTCATAATATGCGCACTCTAAACTTTATGCCGCGCGCTAAGCAGCTGCTTATTTCAAAGGAAACCCTTGACGTGTACGCGCCTCTCGCCCACCGCTTGGGTATGTCCAAAATCAAGATAGAGCTGGAGGACTTGGCTCTTAAATACCTTGACCCCGTGGCATACGAGGAGATTACTCAAAGCATAAATCAGAAAAAAGGCGAGCGCGAAAAATACATATTCGATATTATAGATGTGCTGCGGCAAAAGCTCGAGGAAATGAATATAAAGGGTCAGGTCACCGGACGCGCGAAGCATTTTTACAGTATATTCCGTAAAATGTACACGCAAAACAAAACCATCGACGAGCTTTACGACCTGTTCGCGGTGCGCGTTATAGTGGACACTGTCGCGGACTGTTATGCCGTGCTCGGCATGGTGCATGATTTATACACGCCGGTGCCGATGCGCTTCAAGGACTACATCGCGATGCCGAAGCCTAATATGTATCAGTCGCTCCACACGACCGTTATAGGACCGAACGGCACTCCGCTTGAAATACAAATACGCACCTGGGAGATGCACCGCGTAGCCGAAAACGGTATCGCGGCTCACTGGAAATACAAGGAGGGCATATCCGGAGCAAGCGATATGGATTCAAAGCTTGAATGGGTACGTCAGCTTCTCGATACTCAAACGAGTATCATAGACACGGACGATTTCTTTAACACCCTTAAATTCGACCTGTTCGAGGATGAGGTTTTCGTGTTCACGCCGCAGGGCAAGGTTATTTCTCTGCCGGCTAAAAGCACCGTTATAGACTTCGCGTTCGCGATTCACTCGCAGGTAGGCTATAAAATGAGCGGCGCGAAGGTCAACGGAAAAATCGTCCCGAATAACTATATGGTTCAAAACGGCGAGATAGTCGAGATACTTACCGCCAACACCCACGGACCGAGCCGCGACTGGCTCAAAATATGCCGCACATCGCAGGCTAAAAATAAAATCAATCAATGGTTCAAGCGCGAACGCCGCGATGAAAATATAGAGCGCGGCAAGGAGCTTATAGAGCGCGAGCTTCGCAGACTCGGCAACACGCACGAGCAGCTCTTTAAGCCGGAATGGATTGCGATTCTTATAAAAAGATACGGCTTTCAGACTATCGACGACCTATACGCCAGCGTCGGCTACGGCGGACTGACGGCGCAAAAGGTTGTGGTAAGGCTGCGCGACGAGTGGATTAAGCAAAACAAGGCTCTTGAAGCCAAAAAGACCCTTGAGGCTGTATATAACGAGGAAAATCACACCGTGCAGGCGGAGCCGGCAAAGCGGCGCGCGTCAAGCAAGGGTATCATCGTAAAGGATATAGACAACTGCCTTGTGCGTCTCGCGCGGTGCTGTAATCCCGTCGCCGGCGACGATATAGTCGGCTTTATCACAAAGGGCAGAGGCGTAAGCGTTCACCGGCGCGACTGTCCCAATATGAATCCCGACTCAATGTCCGAGGAGGATAAGGGCAGATTTATAGAGGTATGGTGGGACGACGAGCGCAGCACCTCATATATAGCGAATTTGCAGGTTGAGGCGCACGACCGCGACGGCGTGCTGCTTGAAATCACCAACATACTTTCCACATTGAAAATACCGTTTAAGTCGGTAAACGCGTATGTGACAAAAAAGGGTATGGCGGTTATCCGGCTCGGCGTGGAAATACGCAATACCTCGGATTTGGCGCTGCTGAAGAAGAAAATAGTTCAAATTCACGGCGTCACATCGGTAACAAGACTGCAAAATTGATGCGAAGTGAATACAAACCATAATTTATCAAAAAGGATAATCATTATGCAAAAAACAAACATCACCATCACAACCGAATATATAAAGCTCGACCAGCTTTTGAAATTTTCCGCGCTTGCGGAAAGCGGAGCTGTGGCGAAGGATATGATACTTGACGGAATCGTGTCGGTAAACGGCGAAATATGCCAAATGCGAGGCAAAAAAATACGTTCCGGCGACAAGGTGACCGTCGAGCTTGAGGACGAAACCGCAGAAATCGAAGTAGGGGCGGAATAATGTATATTTCTTCCCTATCGCTCTCGAATTTCAGGAATTATTCCTCCGAAAAAATAGAATTTTCACCCTATACCAACGTCATATACGGCGATAACGCGCAGGGGAAAACCAATATACTCGAATCCGTCTATATATTTTCCCAGGGCAGGAGCCACCGAGCCAAATCCGACAGGGAGCTTATAAAATTCGGTTCCGACTTTGCCGCGCTTTCGCTTGCCTTTCACGACAGCGAGCGCGACTACAATGCCGCGATACAGATGATTAAAAACGGCAGGAAAAGCATTAAAATCAACCACGTACAGATAACAAAGCTGAGTATGCTTATGAATTATCTCAATGTGGTTATGTTCTCTCCGGAGGATATGGAGCTTGTAAAAGGCTCTCCGTCCTCGCGCAGGCGGTTTATCGACTCCTCCGTGAGTCAGCTTTATCCGAGGTATCTTTCAAGCCTTATAGATTATCACAAAGCGCTTGTGCAAAAAAACAGCCTGCTGAAGGACCTCAAGGCAAAGGGCGCAAAGTCCGACATTATGCTTTCCGTATGGAATGAGCAGCTTGCCGCGGAGGGCGCGAAAATAATGGAATACCGTATGGAATTTGTAAAGCTTATAAACGGCTTCGCCTCCGAAATACAGCGTGAAATTTCGGGCGAGGAATTAAAAATATCCTATATGCCCGGCATAAAAGCGGAACAAACCGACAAAAACGAAATTTTTCTGTATCTCGAGCGCAATCAACGGCGCGAAATCGAGTTCGCCTCCGCGCAGGTAGGCGTACAGCGCGATGATTTGCGTATTTCCGTAAACGGCACAGAGGCAAAGGTTTACGGCTCTCAGGGACAGCAGCGTACCGCGGCGCTTTCAATGAAAATCGCGCAGGCGGATTACATTCACCATATCAAGGGTGAATACCCCGTGCTGCTGCTTGACGATATTATGAGCGAGCTTGATATAAACAGGCGTATGTACCTATCGCAGAAAATACGCGGCAAGCAGGTGCTTATCACATCAACCGACACGGACTTGATTAAAAGCACAGAGTTTTCAAAGCTGCTGCACATAAAAGACGGCGCCGTAATAAGGGAGGACGGATAATGTATCTCAGAGTTGAGGAAAATATTGTTGTAAACACAAAGGATATTATAGGAATTTTTGATATGGATAACACGACCGTGTCAAGGCTCGGCAGAAATTTCCTTGCCAAGGCGCAAAAACGCGGTCTGATTATAAATTCTACCGACGATTTGCCGAAATCCTTCGCGGTAGTAAATGAAAACGGCGCGACAAAGGTATTTATATCCTCCGTTTCATCGAAAATATTGGCAAAACGCGGTTTACGATAAGATAAAAAAGGACAGAATCAAAGTAAGGAGAAAGACTTATGAGTGATATTGAAAAGATTGAAACCACCTATGACGAAAACCAAATACAGGTTTTGGAGGGACTTGACGCGGTAAGAAAGCGTCCCGGTATGTATATCGGCTCCACCTCCTCGGCGGGACTGCACCACCTCGTTTACGAAATTGTGGACAACTCCATCGACGAGGCTCTCGCGGGCTACTGCACCGAAATTAAGGTTGATATTAATCCCGACAATTCGGTTACGGTTACCGACAACGGACGCGGTATTCCCGTCGGTATTCACCCTCAGCAGGGCATCCCCACAGTGGAGGTTGTTCTTACGATTCTTCACGCCGGCGGTAAATTCGGCGGCGGCGGATATAAGGTGTCGGGCGGTCTGCACGGCGTCGGCTCGTCGGTTGTAAACGCGCTTTCCGAAAGACTTGAGGTAGAGGTCGCGGACGGCGAGCATATACATTACCAGTCCTACGAGCGCGGCAAGCCTACCTGCAAGCTGAAGGTTATAGGCGATACCGATAAAACCGGTACAAAAATCACCTTTAAACCCGACGGCGAAATATTTGAGGTGCTTGAGTTTGATTATGAAGTCCTGCTGAAAAGACTTCGCGAGCAGGCATTTTTGAACAAGGGCGTAAAAATACTGCTTACCGATTACAGAGTTGAAAATCCCGAAACGGTCACGCTCCACGCGGAGGGCGGCATAAAGGAATTTGTGCAGTATATCAATCAGAACAAGGATCCCCTGCACGACGAGGTAATATACTTCGAGGCTCAGCGCAAGGATATGGAGGTCGAGGTCGCAATGCAGTATACAACCGCGTATTCCGAGGCGCTTTTAAGCTTTGCCAACAACATACACACCGGTGACGGCGGCACTCACGAAACAGGCTTTAAAGCCGGACTTACAAGAGTTATAAACGAATACGCAAGAAAATACAATCTCTTAAAGGAAAAGGACCCGAATCTTTCCGGCGAGGACACCCGCGAGGGTCTTACCGCGATTATAAGCGTAAAGGTTGTCGAGGCGCAGTTTGAGGGACAAACCAAAGCAAAGCTCGGCAACAGCGAGGCAAGAACGCTGGTTGAATACGCCTTAAACGATAAGCTTTCCACATTCTTTGAGGAGCACCCGCAGATAGCGAAAACCATTGTTGAAAAAACGCTTACCGCGTCAAGAGCGAGGGAGGCGGCAAAACGCGCGCGAGAGCTTACAAGGAAAAATTCAAACGCGAACAATTCCTCGCTTCTCGGCAAGCTCGCGAAATGCACCGATGAGGGCGCGGATTACGCGGAGCTGTTCATAGTCGAGGGCGACAGCGCGGGAGGCAGCGCAAAGCAGGGACGAAACAGACGTTTCCAGGCTATACTTCCGCTTTGGGGTAAAATGCTGAATGTTGAAAAATCGCGTATAGACAAGGTTTACTCAAACGAAAAGCTTCTTCCGGTAATACAGGCGCTTGGAACCGGCATCGGCGAGGATTTTGATATAAACAACCTGAAATACGGCAAAGTGGTTATTATGGCGGATGCCGATGTTGACGGCGCGCATATCAGAACTCTTCTTCTGACGTTCTTCTTCAGATATATGCCGCAGCTTATCGAAAACGGCAATATATATATCGCTCAGCCGCCGCTTTACAAGGTGTTCAAGGGCAAGAACAAAAATCTTGAGGAACGCTTTGCTTTCACGGACGACGAGCGCGACAAACTTCTTGCCGAAATGGGCAGCGGAGCCAAGGTTCAGCGCTATAAGGGTCTTGGAGAGATGGACCCGTCCGAGCTTAAGGAAACGACTATGGATCCCGCAAAGAGGACAATGCTTAAGGTCACTCTTGACGACGCTATCGCGGCGGATCAAACCTTTACCGTTTTGATGGGAGACAAGGTTGAGCCGAGACGCGAATTTATCGAGAAACACGCCAAATATGTTTCAAATCTTGATATTTAACAAAACGGAGCCGATACGTTAAAACGCAGCGGCTCCTTTTTTTATTATGATTTTGTGATTATTTTTCCGCGCCGTACATATAATATATTCAGCAAATCACAAAATAAAAAGGACAGGTATTATGGCGAAAATATTAAAATATCTTTTTCTGTTTTCATTCGGCGGAATTATATATTTGCTTATCGAGCTTATCTGGCGCGGATACTCGCACTGGAGTATGTTTGCTCTGGGCGGATTTTGTTTCCTGATGCTGGGACTTATAAACGAAAAATACACCCGAGATATTCCTCTGATAATCCAAATGCTCATAGGAGCGTTCGTTATTACGCTTACGGAATTTATTGCCGGGTGTATTCTTAATTTATGGCTCAAGCTGAATGTATGGGACTATTACAATATGCCCTATAATATTATGGGACAGATATGTCTGCCGTATATGATTTTATGGTTCTTTTTAAGTCCCGTATGTATAATAACGGACGATTATATCCGCTATCTTTTCTTTGACGGGGAGCGCCCGCGTTATAGGATTTTTTAAAGCACACTCATAAGGTAATATACAAGCGGCAGTGTGACAAGTCCCGCGAGGTGCGTTATAAAAACTCCCTCCGCGCAGTAAACCACATCTCCGTCATATTCCATACCCAAAACCGCAAGAATTGTTGACGCGGGCATTGCCGTCTGCAAAATTACCGCCGCCCTGACCGTTTCGCTCAAATCGAGCATTCCGAGTACAAATATAAGCAATATCGGCACGGCAATCATCTTTACCGCCGTAAGCGCGAAAAGCCGAACGCGCCTGTATATATGCCTGAAGTCCACCGCCGCCAATGTGCCTCCTATGAAAAACATTGACAGATATGTGGTGGTTGAGCCTATACCCGTCATAACATCCCCTATTATGCCCGTGAATTTGAACCCGAACGCCATCATTATAAACGCCGCGATAAACGATACCGTACCCGGCGTCAGCAGATTTTTGAGGTTACCCAAAAATGACGATTTGCCGTTTTTAATCGATGCCATACGGTACACGCCGACCGTCCAGAGGTACATATCGTTTGCCAGTCCGAAAATCGCCGCGTACAGCAGTCCCTCCGCGCCGTAAAGCGCCTGTATCAAGGGATATGCCATAAACACAACATTGCCGAAGCACGTCATACAGGTGTGCATAACCGCCTTTGATTTTTCCATATTCCCGGGTCTTGACATCAAGACTCCGATAATATATAAAAATCCTATCACAATCAGCGATATTATCAATACCTTTACGGAATTCATCAGAGTTTCGTGGTCGAAAACCTGATTTGTCAGCGAGGTTATTACCAAAAGGGGCAGTGTGACCCTCACTATCACCTTTGAAAGAGCGTTTTTCTGCTCCTCCGTTATATATTTTGTTTTTACGCATACAAAGCCTACCAGCATCGCAAGCGCAAGCGTCATTATACTGTTTGTTATTGTTTCAAATCCCTGCATACTCTTATCCTTCTGTCATATTTATTATCAAATATTATTATGTTCTTCCTTTTTGAAAAATCACCCAGAACATCATATTCAAACTCTTCAAAATGAAGATGCTTTACTGTTTCCTTGCGCGGAAGA